>JBDTEK010000108.1:0-11752 GCA_039922575.1 Ginsengibacter sp. | reverse complement strand
ACCGCCGTGGTACCGGATGCATCATCATTGGCTCCATTATAAATCGAATCCCCTCTGGCATCGGGCTTGCCAATTCCCAAATGATCGTAATGCGCAGAAAAAATAACGTACTCATCTTTTTTGGTTGTGCCTGGCAAAATTCCAATCACATTCGATAACGGTGAGGAGGTGATTTCATTCTTAATATCAAAATGATAAGTAGAAGGATTCTCATCAGAGAGTACAAATACAACAGGCGCTTTATTTTCAAAGCTTTCACGGTTAAATAATTTTAAAAGGTTAAAATTTTTAGTGTGGAATGAATTTACAAAAACGACATACTTTTTGTTTTCATTCAACAGTTTAAAAGCTTCCCTCATCAAATTGGAAGAACTATCTAAAATTATTTTTGTAAACCCCGATTTCTCATCGAATTCCAAATTGGGTTCCGTTGAAATGTCAATAATATTTTCCGCTTTTACTTCCTTATCATTTATTTTGCCTGCTGCTGAAATTTGGTTTGCCTTCACCATGGAAAACGTTTGTCTGTAGCTTTTCAAACTGTCAAAATATTTTAATCCGGCACTTTTAAATTCTCCGGCAATAAAGTCTGCAGCCCTGTCAATAGAAGGTGTAAAAGTTTTTCGCCCCTGCATATCATCCGATGACAACACTTTTTCTATTCGCTCAACCTCTATAGCGTTTATAATTTTATCTATGTTCTGCGCAAAAGATAACAGGCTGGTAAAACACGCTATTATCAGGGTAAGTATTATGTTCATATATATATGGGTTCATTATATATTAGAATTCAGAATTCCAAAATATTTAAAAAGTACGAATCAAATCCCGGCTCCAACCATTAAAGGCTCATCATTTCTTTAAACTTCACCGCCTGCCTTCTGCTAACTTCAATTTTTTCACCACCGGTTAAATCCAATAAAAGGCCACCATTAAAATAAGGTTCTATTTTTTCAATCATTCTAAGATTAATAATGTGCTTCCTGTTAGCCCTGAAAAATACTTTTTCATCCAACCTTTCTTCCAGAGCATTAAGTGACTTTAAAATCAAAGGCTTATTGGTACCAAAAAAAACCTTCGCATAGTTTCCTACACTTTCAAAAAGACGCACATCAGAAAGTTTTACAAACCAACAACGCTCGCCATCTTTTACAAACACCTGGTCATTTTCACTTAGCAAACCGCGATTGGTATAAGAAAGCCTTTCTTCTTCATCCTTTTGGCGCACTTTTGTTAAAGCATCAGCCAGCCGTTTCGGTTCTACCGGTTTCATTAAATAATCGAGGGCATTTACTTCAAAAGCTTTCAATGCATATTCATCATAGGCAGTTACAAAAATTACATGTGGTAAGCGTTCCAATTGAGTAAGCATATCAAATCCTGTTTTTCCCGGCATTTGAATATCCAGAAAAATAAGGTCAGGATTCAAGGTTTCAATTTTTTCAATTCCTTCATCCGCATTGGCTGCTTCCCCAATCACTTCCACATCAGGAAATTCCTGCAACAATCTTTTAAGCTCGCTCCTTGCAAGCCGTTCATCATCTATCAAAATTACTTTAAGCATAATTAGAATTTTTTTTTGAGGATAATATTAATTTTAAAAAACAATTCTCATCCCATAAATCCAAACTCAATAAACCAGGGGCATTATTATTTTTGCTTCCACTTTATTACCACCGGTTTCTTTTATTTTAAAAGAAGCTTTTCCATTGCACAAAAACTTCAACCTGTCGCGGGTGCTTTTAAATCCAAATCCATCATCTGCATTTATTTCAAGAGTGCCGGTATTTTGTACAATTAATTCAAAATCATTATCAGTAAACCTGGAAATTATTTTAATAACTCCACCGTTAATTCTTTTGCTGATTCCATGCTTAATCGCATTTTCCACCAGCGTTTGCAACATCATTGGCGGCACGGGCTGATTAAGTGTATTAGATTCAATTTCCATTTCCACTTTCAATCTTTCTTCAAAGCGCATCTGTTCCAAAGCAAGATAATCATTTACAATATCTAACTCTTTTTGCAAGGGAACCGTTTCCATTTTTTCCACCTGAAGACTACTTCTCAGAATATTAGAAAGCTCTGTAATTGCAGTTCTGGCACGTTTTGGATTTTCTTCCACCAACGCACGAATACTGTTTAGAGAATTAAAAATAAAATGAGGATTGATATGAGATTTAATGGTTTTTAATTCAAGGTCTTTTACTGTTTTTTCGAGGTTTAATTTATCTACTTCATCTTTCCTGTTTCTCACCAGATAATGCCAAACCATATAAATCAATAGCCATAGTGCAATTAAAATAAAATTAAAAATAATATCCCACCAAAATCTTCCCTGGCGCTGATCTTCGTATTTCCAATTCCCCTTAACATCCCGGTACCAACCGGTACTGCGCTTTATTTTTTGTGCAATAGAATAATTTATCGAGTCTTTGGGATTACCTTTTGTAGAGAGGTAATAGGTAGTTCCGGCAACTCCTTTATCTTTTTCCCGGGTTATCGCCTGTTTAAGGTCTTCCTGTTTTTCAAATTGAACCATGGAATTTCCGGTAGTAACTGCGGTTGCTTTAGCGCCATAATAAGTGAACAAACCGGTTAGCAAAACTCCAAGAATAAAGACGCCAATAACTTTATTGGTAGCAAAATTGATCCATCCGATTTTTTTTAAAGCAAACCTCAATAAATGTGTAGCCAAAATATACCACACAAATTGTATAAAAAGGGAAGTAAAAAATAACTGCCTTCTTTCTGCAGTAGTCAAATAAAAATCCTGGGCAAAAAGGTAGACGAAGAAAAGATTGAGCATACTCCAACCGCCCCAGCCCAGAACCTGGCAAAGCCAATATCGCATAGTCATCTTTTGCATATTTACAAATATAAAAAGTATTACCCCTGTTCAGAATGTTAGAATTGATTAATGGTGAAATGGAGCAGGTGAATGGATTCAGATTGCAGATATATCATTTAAAAGGGAAAAAATACATTCAATTAAAGATCTTAAATTCAGGAGCGGAATCAATTTAAATTGATCTTCAGTTGCCTTTACTAAATTAACTTTTTAACTTATTGCCAAATTAATTTCTCCATATTATCTTTGCACATGGCTACAACAAATAAACCCTCCTCAAATTCCCATAAATTTTTCGGTGAAGGATTAACGTTCGATGATGTACTTCTGATACCCGCATACAGCGAAGTATTACCGCGTGATGTATTTACAAATACACAACTGACTTCTACTATAGAGTTAAACATCCCAATGTTAAGTGCGGCGATGGATACAGTTACAGAAGCAGACCTCGCCATCGCTCTCGCACGTGAAGGCGGATTAGGAATTTTACATAAAAACATGAGCATAGAACAACAAGCAGCGCAGGTAAGAAAAGTAAAAAGAAGCGAAAGCGGCATGATCATGGATCCTGTTACTTTACACGTGGAAGCCACTATTGGCGATGCTTTAAAGCTTATGAGAGATAATAAGATCGGCGGCATTCCCATTGTGGATAAAGATGGAAAGCTGGCGGGAATTTTAACCAATCGTGATCTCCGATTTGAAGATAATCTGAAAAGAAAAGTAAGTGATTTAATGACACAGGAAAATCTAATAACGGCTCCTGAAGGAACTGATCTGAAAAAAGCCCAGGAAATATTGAGAAAGTATAAAATTGAAAAGCTACCGGTTGTAAATAAAAAAGGAATCTTAAAAGGATTAATTACTTACAGGGATATCTTGCAGGTACATAATCATCCACATTCTACAAAAGATGAATTTGGACGATTGCTTGTGGGCGCAGGTGTTGGCATTACCAAAGATATTGGAGACCGGGTTTACGCTTTGCAACAAGTGGGAGTTGATGTTATATGCCTTGATAGCGCACATGGACATACCAAAGGTGTTATAGATGCTTTGAAAAAAATCAAAAAAGATTTTAAAGATATACAGGTAATAGCGGGAAACATTGCAACCGGAAGCGGCGCTAAAGCATTGGCAGAGGCAGGTGCAGATGCAGTAAAAGTTGGAATAGGCCCAGGCTCTATTTGCACCACCAGGATCGTTGCCGGCGCCGGTGTTCCACAAATAACTGCATTGATAGAGGTGGCTGCAGCACTAAAAAATAAAAAAACAGGCATTATTGCTGACGGCGGAATACGCTATACAGGCGATATGGTAAAAGCATTAGCAGCAGGGGCCAGTTGCGTAATGATGGGTGGTGTATTTGCCGGAACAGAAGAAAGCCCTGGCGAAACCATTATTTACGAGGGAAGAAAGTTTAAACAATACCGCGGCATGGGCTCCCTGGGCGCTATGGCACAAGGAAGCAGCGACCGGTATTTTCAGAATGGAGATGATGGAGAAGCTAAAAAATACGTACCAGAAGGTATAGAAGGGCGTATTGCTTACAAAGGATATTTGCACGAAGTAGTTCACCAGTTTACCGGTGGCCTGCGTGCAGGAATGGGTTATTGCGGGGCAAAAGATATTAAGGCTTTGCAGCAGGCAACTTTTATAAAAATAACCAATGCCGGGATGAGGGAAAGCCATGCACACGATGTGGAAATCACCAAGGAAGCGCCGAACTATAGCAGATGATGTGGTGAATGGTGAATCGTGAATGGTGAATGGTGAAGGGGGAATCGTGAAGGGGGAATCGTGAATGGTGAATCGTGAATGGTGAATCGTGAATGGTGAATCGTGAATAGTGAAATTTTAAATCTATGCGGTAAATTCTAAACAATCAAGGAATGAACAATACAACAATAAAACAATACAACAATAAAACAATACAACAATAAAACAATCCCATAATTCCACAAGTTTGAAATCCATAACCTTAATAATATTTTCAGCAATTATTTTTTTCTCCTGCAAAAAGGATTCTTTTATTACCAGCCCGGATGCGAAATTATATACCAGTTCCGATACTTTATTTTTCGATACGGTTTTCACTACGGTTGGTTCCATTACGCAATCTTTCAAAATATTTAATGATAACGATCAAAAATTGAGCTTGTCAAAAGTGCAACTTGCAGGTGGCGCTTCCTCGCCATTTAAAATAAATGTAGATGGCATATCTGCAACGGAAGTTGATAATGTAGAAATAAATGCTAACGACAGTATGTATGTTTTTGTACAGGTAAATGTAAATCCTGCTCCAGGTAATCTTCCTTTCATTTTAAGAGATAGTATTCTTTTAGATTATAATAGCAATAAAAAGTTTGTGCAACTGCAGGCGTATGGCCAAAATGCAATTTTTTTAAATAAAGTAAGACTTACGGGTGATCAGCATTGGAATAATACTTTGCCTTATGTAATCGTTGGGGGAATACAGGTGGATACCACCGCAACGCTGTCTATTTCTGCCGGCACAAAAATCTACTTACATGCCGATGCACCTTTCCTTGTTGATGGCACTTTAAATATCGCTGGTACAAAAGATGAACCAGTTATTTTCTCCGGAGATAGATTGGATGCGGATTACAAAGATCTTCCTGCAGCGTGGCCAGGCATTTATTTTAGAAGTACCAGTCAAAATAATGTTTTAAAACATACCATAATCAAAAACGCCTACCAGGGAATTATTGCGCAGGGTATTTCTACTACAGCTAACCCAAAGGTGACTTTATCACAATCCATCATTGACAATATTTATGATGCGGGAATATTAGCGGTGAATACAAATATTAATGCCGACAATTGTTTGATTAGTAATTGTGGAAGCAATATTCAGTTAACGCTTGGAGGCAATTACCGTTTTGTTAATTGCACTGTAGCCTCTTACGGAAATCTTTTTATTACACATAAAAATCCTGTGTTGCAGATAATGGATTTTTTAATACAGGGAAATACTACCTTAACCGCCGCATTGAACGCGCAATTTACCAATTGTATTTTTTGGGGAGAAAATGGGAATGTAGATAATGAAATTGTTGTAAATAGAAAGGGAAGCAATCCGTTTTCAGTAACTTTCAATCATGTATTGTACAAGGCGAAAACAGATCCTTCACCGGCAACTTTTATTTCACCAATAAAAAATAATCCTCCTCTATTTGACAGCATTAATACTTCAAGAAATATTTACGATTTTCATTTCGCAAAAAATGCTGCGGCACCAGCGGTAAATGCAGGAATAATGACTTCTTTCCCTTTTGATTTAGATGGCAAAGCCAGGGATGCAACTCCGGATATTGGATGTTATGAGAGATGAGGTTTACCCGCTAATGACTTCTGTCAATACAGATATTAATTTTTTTGATAAATTGAGTTTTTACCTTAAAAGATATTTATGCCTTCAAAAAAAATTCTTGCTTTAAGTAGTTCCCGCTCTGGCGATTCCGGTTATCTTGAAACAGCGTTGCCCATAATTCGCGAATTCTTAGGGGAAAATAAATTGAAAATCGCGTTTATTCCTTTTGCTTTCGTGGATAGTTATGAGGATTATTTTTCGCGCGTAAAAGAAGCGCTGAAAAGCCTTGGGCATCAAATAAATGTAGTACTTCCTGAAATTGCGAAAAAAGTAATAGAAGAAAGTGATTGCCTAATGGTTGGCGGCGGCAATACTTTTAAATTATTGCACGATCTGTACCAATTAAATTTAATAGATGTAATTAGAAATAAAATAGATAATGGCACGCCGTACATTGGCTGGAGCGCAGGCGCTAATATTCTTGGCCCTACTATTTCAACTACCAATGACATGCCCGTGATTGAGCCAAAAAGCTTTAACGCTTTAGGTTTATTTCCATTCCAGATCAACCCTCATTATTTCAATCAAAAACAAGAAGGTTTTAATGGTGAAACCCGCGACCAAAGAATAGAAGAATTCTTGAAAATGAATCCCGGAATTCCTGTAATCGGTTTGCCGGAAGGAACATTCCTGATTTTAAAAAATGAAGTAGTGAGGTTTGAAGGAAAAATTGCAGCTGCTTTGTTTCAGTCGGAGAAAAAGGTGGATGGCAATTTTAAAAATGAAGTTCTGCCGGGCGCGGCTTTGTCATTCTTATTATAAAATTTGCAGTTAGTAAATAATGAAAATACCCACTTTGGATATACCCAAAATGGGAAATAAATTTATTTTGCTAAAGATTTCTTAACTCGTTCTCCTTTAATAAACTTTTTCATTCTTTTCGTTTTATTCCTCTATATTTGACCCATTCCAAAATAGCTGAATTACCATGGATATTTTCATGCATGCTGCCGTTATCTGGTTTTTGATCGGGTTTATTTTATTTCTACTCGAATTTGTATTACCCGGGCTTATACTGTTTTTTTTCGCAGTGGGCGCCTGGCTCGTTGCCATACTTCTTTTATTTATTGATTTTTCCATCAATTTTCAGTTGATCATTTTTGTTATCAGCTCTATTCTTACTATTTTCCTTTTAAGAGATTGGGTTAAAAGAATGCTTTATGGAAAACCCACTTCCAAAGAATTGTTGGAAGACGAATTCCTGGGCAAAATCGCACGGGCAGAAACAGCCATTATACCGGGAGAAAATGGTAAAGTTTATTTTAAAGGAACCACCTGGCAGGCAGCTTCACAGGACTTTATTGCGGCGGGCGAAAATGTAACTATTATTGGGAATGACAGTATTTTATTAATTGTAAAATCAACCAAAAACGTATGATACCTTCTACTATTATTCTTGTTGTATTAATCCTATTTCTTTTAATAGCCTTTCTTTCTACGTTTAAAGTAGTGCCACAGCGCTCCGTTTTTATTGTAGAAAGATTGGGGAAATTCAGCCGTTCGCTGGAAGCCGGTTTTCATATTCTAATTCCCTTCATTGATAAAGTAGCGTACAAACAAAACCTTAAAGAACAGGCGATTGATGTGGCTTCCCAAATATGCATTACCAAAGATAATATTGCTGTGGAAGTAGATGGTATTTTATATCTGCAGGTAATTGACCCTCAAAAGGCATCTTATGGAATTGATAATTACCGGTTTGCGGTAATTCAAATTTCACAGACAACCATGCGTAGCGTAATAGGGAAAATGGAACTGGATAAAACATTTGAAGAGCGTGAAACTGTGAATGGAACCATTGTAGATGCCGTTGATAAAGCAAGCGGACCATGGGGGATAAAAGTTTCGCGCTATGAAGTAAAAAATATTTCGCCGCCACAAAGCATCAGAGATTCAATGGAAAAACAAATGCGTGCAGAGCGTGAAAAGCGGGCGCTGATTGCAGAATCTGAAGGCGATAAGCAGGCAAAAATAAACAGGGCTGAAGGGGTAAAACAAGAAACGATTGCGTTTTCCGAAGGTGAAAAACAACGCAGGATAAATGAGGCAAGCGGAAGGGCTTCGGAAATAGAACTGGTAGCAGTGGCCACTGCAAAAGGTATCAGGGAAATCGCTTTATCCATTAATGAAGAAGGTGGAATGAACGCCGTAAACCTTCGTATTGCTGAACAATACCTTTCAGAATTTGGAAAGTTGGCTAAAACGAATAATTCTATGATAGTACCGGCCGATCTTTCTGACATAGCCGGAATTATTTCGAGTATAACTTCTGTATTAAACAAAACAAAAGCTGATTTGCCTGCTACTTCAAGATAAAAATAAAACCCTGGTACAAATAATTGTTTTATTCCTTTGGCAATGTTTTAAAAATCGGTTGGATAGCCGTCACTTTTTTATCTTTGCATAAATGAAAAAAGAGGAAAAGCCTAAACCGAATTTTTTTTGGAGCCTTTTAACTTTGCGGTGCCCAAGATGCAGGAGAGGAGATATGTTTAAAAATAAAAATCCTTACAAAAAATTGAACCTTTCCTACATTCTCGATATGTATGACCATTGTCCTGTTTGCCGTCAAAAATTTGATTTGGAGCCGGGCTTTTGGGTAGGAACCAGTTATGTGAGTTATGGCCTTCTCGTTGCTTTTTCCACTTCTACCTTTTTATTCTGGTGGGTGGTAGCAGGATTTTCAATAGAGGATTACCGGATATTTTATTGGGTTGTAGTCAATGCGCTGCTTATTATTTTTTTGCTACCCTGGATTATGCGCGTCAGCCGCTTCTTGTATCTTAGCTTTTTTGTGAATTACAATGCAAATTATGAAAATGAGGAACCCGTAAAATTTGGATGAACGGATTCAATAACTAATTTTTTTAACGTAGAACTGCCGGCATCTGCCGGAATTTGATTACTGCTATCTATAAACCAGGAGTTTTAGAAACCTTCCTGGTTAGATAAGTAAAGGCGCAATCAAAAGCTCAGTGGTACATTTACCCTTAATCCAAAGTTTCTTCCCATGTTGTAAATACCATTATGTCCGGTAAAATTACCAGGATAGGGTTCAAAATATTTTAACCTGTTAAGATTTGATTGATATGCCACATCAAATAAATTATTTGCGAAGAATGAGATATTTAAAATAGGATTTCCTTTTTTATTTAGAATATCTGTACCCAATCCGGCATTGAATAATTGATAACCTGGCGTTGGAGTTTCGGTGTCGTTTTCCAGATAGGCCCTATCCTGCCTGGCATAAATTTCAAATTGAACTTTTACGAAAGCGTTAGCAAGATAATTACCTATTTTTTTTATGTTGGTTCTAAGTTCAGAAATAGTATGTAGTGGTGGAATAAAAGGCAGGTATTTGGCACTATCCGAAATTTTGCCCATTCCGCCTACACCTTTATTATTTCCATATACCACTGAAAGTGAATTTTCAAAATGAAGCCAATCCCATGGGTGAGGATGAATGTCCACACTTAATTCTCCACCATATAATTTTGCTTTGGCTGCTACGAATTGAAAAGTTTGATTACCTGGTACTATTACAGAATCCTGCCCTTCCGTATTTAAAAGTTTTTCATTGTAAATATAGTTTTGGATATCATTATTAAAAACATCAGCGTTGATGGTAACATGAGTTGAATTAAAAGTAACGCCAAAATCTTCCTGAAGGCTAAATTCAGGTTTGAAATTTAAATTGCCTATTTGAAAAATATTGGTACCAGGATGAACGCCATTTGCTGATATCTCAGATATGTTTGGTGCTCTGTAACCCCTTCCTATATTGGTTTTTAAGCTCCATTCATTATTTATTTTGTAGGATAGGCCAAAACTTCCGCTTGCGCCGGAAAAAGTGTGCTTATATGCGGAAAATGGGTGAGTCGCCCCAATGGTATCGGCACCATTAACTACGTGATCAAATCCGGTGGCGGGATTTACTGCAGTATATAATCCATCATTCCTGAAATTCCTTACATCGTATCTTATACCTCCTGCTATTTCCAAATCTCCTATTGATTTTTTGGCATAGATAAAGGGCCCAAAATCAAATTGGTGGTAAGAAGGAATGATGAATTCGGTTCCTTTATCAACATTATTATTTTGATACATACCGTTGATACCGGTAGTTACACTCATGCCTTTTGCCTCATGAAAATAATATTTTGCATCATAACTATAGGTATTTAATTGAAGGTCTAATCCGGGTATCTGCTCTTCAGGATGGCTGTATTCTCTTCTCCGGCTTGATTGAAAAGCGAGATTTAACGCCAATCGCCCTTCGCCTATTAAAAAGCTGTTTGTGGTGTAAGCCCTGTAATGCTGTACATGCTGGTGCAATGCAGAAATTTTGTAAGAACTTAATTCCGCATCGCTTACTATTGGCCTGAAGAGATCATCTTCAGTAATTTGTTTGGTAAACTTTCTTGAAGCGGAATCTCTGCTTCCATCGGGAATTTCCTGAAGGTCATCGTACATAGAAAGTCCCAGACGACTGTATCCCCATTTTTTATGGATGCCGCCGTTCAGTGAAAGATCTGTTTCTGCAAACCCTGTATTATAAACCCTTCCATCATATTTATCTTTATAATTAGTGGCCAATTTGTGCGAGAAAGTGCCGCCCCACGTATAATCATTGGTGTGCCCGGCAATGTTTGCAGAGTTTTCTATGAGCCGGTTGTTGGTTTGATATTCATTTAAAATGTTGCCAATAATTTTCCCTCTTGCAGGAGGATTTGCAGGAATTAAATTGACAACGCCTGCTAAGGCATCTGAACCATAAATCAGGCTGGCAGGGCCTTTTACCACCTCCACTTTTTCAACCGTATTCTGATCTACTTCTATGCCGTGTTCATCTCCCCACTGCTGGCCTTCCTGGCGCACGCCATCGTATAAGGTAAGTATACGGTTAAATCCAAGCCCGCGTATAAAGGGTTTTGATACATTCGGACCAGTAGTAACAGCGCTTATTCCCGGCACGCTTGCAATGGCATCAATAATGTTCGTATTTAAATTCTGTTGAAGGTATTGTTTGCTTATAGAAATAATCGGTATCGGATTTCTTTTGATGGAAGTAGCTTTAGATGTTCCGGTAACTACTATCTCATTTTCTTCGGTTACAGAGATCTCCATTTTAAAATTTTCACTCTTATTTTCATTGAAATAGATGTTTTGAAGGATCGTTTTATAGCCAACAAAGTTGATTTCTAAAAGATAAGTTCCCGAAGGAATGTCAGAAATGGAATAATTACCATTATCGTCCGCAACACTTCCTTTTTTGAGATCAGAAATATACACACTTGCTCCGGGAAGCGGCGCTCCTGTGGCTGAGGCGATATTTCCTGAAATGGAGAACCTGGCAGCCTTTTTTTGTGCGGCAATATTTGCTGATAAAAAGAAACATGGACATAAGAAAAAGAGAAGTTTAATTGTTTTCATTTTGAATTTGAATAGTGATATTATTCATGGAAATGAATAATGATCTTGTAATGTACAATTGCTGAATAGGA
>JBDTEK010000107.1:0-3678 GCA_039922575.1 Ginsengibacter sp. | reverse complement strand
CCTTTTACTACCAATCTTAGCTACAACCTTGAGCCCGTTTATTCCATCATCATGGCTTTCATTATTTTTCACGAAAACAAATTTTTAGGGCCTCATTTTTACTTTGGATTTGCATTGATACTTCTTGCAGTTACCTTACAAATGATGCGCGTGTACCGCGATAGAAAAATTGAGATAGATAAAGAGTTGAGTTTGAATTAAATTTTATTCGTGAATTTATTACCTCTATTATATGATATGTGATAATACTCCGTTCTACTCTATGGAACCGACATGTTATTTTTGCAAGAGACAAAAACATAATAGAAAAATCGTGAATAAATTAATTTGAAGAAACTCACTGATTTATTTGTCTATTTTTTATAATATTGAATCTTGTAAGGTAAATTATTCGCTGTTTTGTTTTTTTCTGGTATAGAATGCGATTGGCCTTGTTGTAATTGCTAAGGTATTTTTATGGAATTAAGGATAAGAATTTATCTCTTTTTTCTTAAATTTATTTGTGAATAAATCTTTCCAATCTACATTACAACTTTTACGGTTTCATTTTTCCTTCTTTTTAATGCCTGTATATTGGTTTGCATTGAGCCGCATTCCGCATATTAATTGCCAAAAAGCTATTTTAATTTTTTTTATTCTACACTTATTAGTTTATCCAGCCAGTAATGGTTACAACAGTTATATGGATCGGGATACTTCGCCTATTGGTGGATTAAAAAATCCAATGGAGCCTACAAAACAATTATTTGTGGTAACTATCCTATTAGATGCAGTTGCTCTTGGTTTAAGTTTTTTTATTTCAAAACTATTTGTAGTAGGAATATTTTTCTACATCCTGGCTTCAAAGGCTTACAGCTATAGGAAAATCCGGTTGAAAAAATATCCGGTCATTGGTTACTTAACGGTAATTCTTTTCCAGGGTGTGCTTACATTTTTTTTAGTTTATTATGGTAGTAGTAGCAACCATAACTTGCAAATTCCAGTTATTGCAATGATTGTGTCAGGTCTACTGATAGGGGGATCTTATCCACTCACACAAATTTATCAGCATAATGAGGATTATAAGGATGGGGTAATTACAATTAGTTATTTGTTGGGTTATAAAGGCACTTTCATTTTTACTGGCATTGTATATGCTTTTGCTTTTATTTCGCTTGCATGGCTGTTTTATTTAAATACTGATATGGTTAATTTTTTAATTTTACAAATCTTTATGCTACCTGTTTTCGTTTATTTTTTTATATGGTTTGGCAAAGTGATTAAGAATAAGAGTGAAGCAAATTTTAAAAATGCAATGGGAATGAATTTGCTGGCTTCTATATGTACAAACCTTGGATTTATCACACTTTTAATTTTAAAATAAATTGAGTAAAATAGTTTCTATAGCAACGGCATTGCCTCAATACTGCCATCAACAGAAAGACATTCTTGGCTTTATGCAGAATGTATACGCTATGGATGAAGTTGAAAAAAGAAAGATCCGGTACTTATACCATCAAAGCGGTATTGAAAATCGTTATAGTGTCATTCCTGATTATAGTTTAAATGCAAATGAGTGGCAATTTTATCCTGCCACTGAGAACCTGGAGCCCTTTCCTGACCTGGAATTAAGAATGAAATGGTATAATGAAACAGCTTCTCCACTTTCTATTGATGCAATTGAGAAGTGTATAAATACAAAGATCAATAAAAATGAAATTACACATTTGGTTACCGTTAGCTGCACCGGAATGAGTGCGCCGGGATTAGATCTTCAGATAATGGAGGAGATGGATTTACCGCGAAATATTTTCAGGACATCCGTAAATTTTATGGGATGTTATGCAGCCATTCACGGAATGAAACTGGCGGATGCTTTTTGTAAAAGTGATAAAAATGCGAAAGTGCTGGTGGTATGCACAGAGCTGTGTACGCTGCATTTTCAAAAAGAAAATTCAATGGATAATATTGCATCTTCACTTTTGTTTGGAGACGGTTCGGCTGCAATATTGGTGGTTCCTGATGAACTTAATTTGGACGGATTAAAAATAAGAAGTTTTTACAGTGAAGTAGGTTTTAATGGAAAGGAGCACATGAGCTGGCAACTTTCTTCGTCAGGGTTTTTGATGAGGCTCTCCGGGTATGTACCGGAATTAATAGAACAGGATTTTGACCGTCTTTTAAAAATGGCATTACTGAATGCAGATGTAAAAATGGAGGATATTTCTCATTGGTGTATTCATCCGGGTGGTAAAAGAATTTTGACCTCTATTGAAAAAAGTACCGGAATTTCTTCTGAAGATCTAAAATATTCTTATCGGGTTTTAAATGATTACGGGAATATGTCATCACCTACCATCTTATTTGTGCTGAAAGAAATTATGGATTCAATGGAAGGTAGAAATGACTTACCGTTGAATGTATTCGGCGCCGCTTTTGGGCCCGGTTTAACGATGGAAACCTTCATTCTAAGCGATTCTAAAGACTTGTTGCATGATTGATCTTGCCAAACGTTCGCTGAAAAAAGAACTTCTTGATGGCAATAATATTCCTTTTAAAGATATCGTGATCAATTTGAAGGAACTTGATTTTATCAATACACATCTTGGTGGACATTCAATTACTATTAAAGGATTTCAAAAATTATTGCAAAAAAGAAAACGGGTTTCTTTATGCGAAATTGGGTGCGGTGGCGGCGATAATCTGCGTGTAATTGAAAAGTATTGTAAAAAGAAAAAGATTTACTCAGAGCTTACAGGCATTGATATTAATAATGAATGTATAAAATATGCAAGACAGGCTGGAATTAAAAATATTAATTTTATTGTTTCTGATTATAAAAAGGTAATTTTTGAAAACAAAAAACCGGATATTATTTTTTGTTCACTTTTTTGTCATCATTTTTCTGATGAACAGTTAATAGAAATGATGAATTGGATGAAAAAGAATTCTATGATTGGGTTTTTTATTAATGATTTGCAACGGAATCTATTGGCTTATTATTCAATAAAATTTTTGACAAGATTATTTTCCAGATCCTATTTGGTAAAAAATGATGCGCCTTTATCGGTGCTTAGAGGATTTACAAGAAATGAGCTTAAGACAATTTTCGAAAGATCCGGAATTAAAAATTATGAGATTAAATGGAATTGGGCGTACCGATTTTTGATTACAGTTGCCACACCTCAGTCAATCTGATTATAAATTTGTTTGATTAGTAACTGATTTATAGATTAAAATTATACCGGGTCCCAATGTTTTTTAAGAAAGTAAAAAGCAACAATTGATAAAAATGCCGGTAAATAATATTTTCGAAGTCGCTATCATTGGAGGCGGCCTTGCGGGTCTTTCGCTTTCTATTTTGCTTGCAAAAAAAGGTTATCAGGTTATTTTGTTTGAAAAAGAAAAATACCCTTTTCATAAAGTTTGTGGTGAATATATTAGCCTTGAAAGCTGGAACTTTATTGAAAGTCTTGGATTAAATCTTTCGGAACTTGGGCTACCAATTATAAAGAGCTTGCTTGTTTCGTCTCCTGATGGAAGTTTTTTAAAATCAAAATTAGATATGGGAGGATTCGGTATTAGCCGTCATTTCCTAGATAATGAATTGAAAAATATAGCGCAGGAATACGGAGTAATTGTATATGAGCAAACAAAGGTGACCGAAGTTACTTTCGATGAAAATTTGTTTACGGTAAA
>JBDTEK010000106.1:0-11232 GCA_039922575.1 Ginsengibacter sp. | reverse complement strand
GCGCGCAAGGTGAAATGGATTATGAGTTACTTGCATTTCAATTCCTAAATGGTGCGATTAAAAGTTTATCGCAATCCCTTGTTGCTCCCTTCGGATTGGTAATTTCAATTCCTAAATGGTGCGATTAAAAGATCGCCGCCTTCTTTGCATCTCGCATTATTTAATTTTATTTCAATTCCTAAATGGTGCGATTAAAAGTTCGTTCGGAAAGGTGATTTAATATTTTTTCAAGCAATTTCAATTCCTAAATGGTGCGATTAAAAGCAATAACAGCCCACGCTGCCAACGATGGATTATATATTTCAATTCCTAAATGGTGCGATTAAAAGTTTTATCGCCTGAGTGTGTAATCGCTCCAAGTAAGTATTTCAATTCCTAAATGGTGCGATTAAATGCATATTACAGTCAAAGTTTACCAGCATTTCAGTAGCAAAGTTTACCACCGAAAGGATCTGTTGCAGCTGATGTAAATTTAGTTGTTATTTTTTTTGCGTAGCGATTCTCCTTTTAATTCTATTTTATGGGCATTAGCCGTCAGTCTGTCACATATTGCATCGGCTTTATCATAACATTTTGATAATGCCGATTATCCGCACTTTTTAATTATGCGAAGTAATGCTTTAGCATAATTTATAAATCAATCTTTTATCCGGTTTTTACCTTCATTTAGTTAGCATAATATTTTTCATTGCAGAGGAGGAACTTAATAACTTGATGTATTTAACTCTACAATTTAATTATCATGCGAATTAATTTTGATTTTTATGAAGTAGCGTCCCAGGCATTAAATTATATGGAAGAAAATCTTTTGTATAAATACGTTACTCTCCGCCACTATCGATCCAGATGGCTACCTATTAAAGAATATATGGAATCGCATAAGATTGATTCCATTAGTCCGGCTGTATGTAAAAGTTTTCTCACAGACTTTTATAATGGACGAGAACACTCCGATTTATCCGTTAATGAAAAACTGATTGAAAAATCAGTAACTGTTTTATCGGAATTTATGCAAACCGGAGCGGTCCAGAAAACAATTAAGATTAGGTACCTGGGTGGTTCTATTGGTATTCTAATGAAAGATTTTCTTTCTTTTAAGCAATCCCTTCGTTTGAGCAGCCTGACAATCGGGAAAATAGAAAGCCACATGAGCAACTTTAATTTTTGGTTGTCTGCTAATAGAATTAATGAAATCGGGGACATCAAGCAACCACAGATTATTAGCTTTATCCAAAGCCTTGACTCAAATAAAAGAGCATTAATACATGATACTTTAATGGATTTGCGAGGTCTCTTCCGCTTCCTTTATGATAGAGAAATTATAACAAATAATATCGCCACTTTCATACCCAAAGATAATTATAATAACCAGTCCAGGTTACCATCCTACTACACTGAGGATGAAATAAATCAGTTACTAAAATCAATTGATAGAGGAACAAACGTAGGGAAAAGAGATTATGCAATAGTGGTTCTGGCAGCATATCTTGGTTTGAGAGAATCAGACATCGCACGGCTCAGGTTCGAAAATATGCATTGGGATACTAGTACCATTATATTCAAGCAATTTAAAACAGGTAAGAATATAAATCTTCCATTATTACCAATAGTTGGTAATGCCATACTTGATTATATTCAATACGGTAGGCCAAAATCAAATGAAAAATATATTTTTTTGCTTGTCACATCCCCATACTTACCTGTCAAATCAAGCACCATAGCAGGTATGGTTGGCAGAAGATTTATCAAGGCAGATATAAATACAAAGAGCAAAAGACATGGCGGCCATTCGCTTCGCCATAGCCTGGTCAAAGAATTACTTCAGAACAGGCAGTCACTTCCAGTGATTATGGAGGTTCTTGGCCATAAGAATCTCGAATCTACAAGGCATTATATACGTATAGATACAGTATCTCTGCGTCAATGTGCGTTAGATGTTCCAGACGTTGATCCACTCTTTTATGGGCAAGGAGAAGGAAATTACTTTTATCAATAATAAAATTATTTTTATGAATAACAAAACATTCTGGAGCATAGATGCTCCCTATATTACCGAATTTATAGCCTTTAAAAGAAGTCTTGGTTATAAATACCAGGCACAGGAAAGTATCCTTTTAAACTTTGATAAATTTTTATTGGAACAGAACAAAAACTGTATTGGATTATCAAAGGAGATAGCCGATCAATGGGCTAAAAAGCGAAATGGTGAGTGTGAGTTAAGTAGATATGGAAGAATGATTTGTATAAGTCAGTTCTCATCATATATGCGTAACCGTGGCATAAAATCATACATCCCTCAATTGCCAAAATATCCGGAATCCACCTTTATTCCACACATCTATTCCTACGATGAAATGGCTGCTCTGTTCAAGGCTTGTGACGGTCTAAGATTAAAGAAGAGGGATATGAGTTCTTCTCTCTTTATAATGCCCTGTCTACTTCGGATGCTTTATGCTACAGGTATCCGGGTTGGAGAGGCCCTATCCTTAAAGAACAAGGATGTAAATATAAACGACAAATGTCTAACTCTATTGGAAACAAAAAACGGAAAAGAAAGGCTTGTGCCTTTTACGGATACTTTTTCAAATGTGTGTAAGGATTATCTGCAAAATAGAAATAAACTTCCTATTCTTAATATAGATAATGAAGATCACCCATTCTTTGTCACACTAAATGGCTCTTGTTGCAGGCGCGATACAGTTTATAGATGGTTCCGCAAAATACTTGATCAGGCCGGAATCCCATTTACAGGAAACAGGCGTGGGCCGAGGGTTCACGATGTCCGACACAGCTTCGCCTGCCATTCATTTGTAAAGCTTGCTGATGATGGTTTGGATCTTTATTGTTCCTGGCCATACTTGTCTGCCTATCTCGGACACCAGTCGTTAGAGGCGACAGAGCAATACGTGAGACTGACTGCCCAGTTGTATCCTGAATTACTGAAGGATGCCGACAGGTTGTATGTAGATATTCTTCCAAACATTAATAACAAACAAAATCAAAAATAATGAAACAGTCAACAGACTTTGCAAAATACATCTCAGGCTTCCTGGGTAGTTACCTGACCAACGAAAAGGGAGTTAGTAATAATACAATTAAATCTTACAGTTACACCTTCATCCTGTTTATTAATTATATGCACGGTGTCAAAAAAATCAATATTAATAAATTATCCTTTAAGGACATTACAAAGCCGGTTATCGTTGAATTTCTTAACTGGCTTCAAAGTAACAGGAATTGTTGCGATGCCACACGCAATCAGCGATTGGCAGCAATATCTTCATTTATCAAATATGCAGAATACATGAATCCGGCTACTTTGTATGAGAGTCATAAAATATTATCCATACCCGTAAAGAAAACAGAAAGAAAAATCATTTGTTACCTTACCGTTGATGGGATCAAATTATTACTTAAACAACTGGATATCAGTAAAGGAAAAGGATTACGTGACCTGGCTTTGTTATCATTAATGTATGAAAGTGCTGCGCGTGTGCAAGAAATTATTGACCTTACTCCATCATCATTGTCACTTACAGGTAAACCATTTAGCATTGAATTGCATGGCAAAGGAAACAAATATAGGGTTGTTCCGCTTCCAGAAAAAGAGGTGCAAATATTATTACAATACATGACTCAATATGATCTTTCAAAACGAGAAAATGCCCAGAAGCCTTTATTCCCAAACAGTCAGGGACAAAAGATGACCCGGAATGGGATTAACAATATACTGATAAAATATGCGAGAGTTGCTAAAGTAAAAAACCAGAACATAATCCCAGAAGGGATTAGCTGTCATTCATTGCGGCATTCCAAGGCCATGCAATTATTGGAATCAAAAGTTGAATTGATACATATAAGGGACTTTTTAGGCCATAAATCTGTAACAACAACAGAAATTTATGCCCATGTAAATCCAGCATATACGTTTGAAGCGGTAAAGAATGCCTATAAAAATATCACAACTGATGAAATACCGGCCTGGAAAGGCAATAATGAGATACTTGCTATGTTGAAGAGTTTTGCAAATTAGACAGCAAAATATTATGCGAAGTAATCGGCCCTGTCAGATTGTGTAAATACCTGGTTTATAATATTTATTGTGGAATTACTTCGCATAATTAAAAAGTGCGGATAATCAGCATTATCATAACATTTTGATAATGCCGATGCCATACTAGACAGAATTGTTCATCAATCCATACGGATAGAGCTTTATGGTGAATCTTTAAGAAAAAAGAAAAGAGGAAACCTATCTGCCGGGTAGCCACGCGAAGTAACAATGGAATCATTTTTATAAAAACCATGGACAGAAATTAATTGTTATTTTCGTCCCTCAAAACAGCAGTTCTTTTATCTATTTTTCAGCCCTTTTCTACAGGCTTTTCTCAGGGCCTTTTTGAAATCGCTTTTTAGGGGGTCAATTTGAAATGGCGCAAGGGGGTCAGTTTACCCGGGATTTACACCACAGGAATGTCGTGTGGAAATAAATTTTATACCGACCTGAAAAAAGCTTACACTTCAAAAAAGAATTAGCCCGCAGAACGCATTACTATCGAACTATAAAAATAATTTATCCATGTATTTATATCCGGTTCCGGTATTTAAAAGTAAGATTTTTTCATCTCCTTCCAGTTCTCCTGATTCTTTCAATTGTATCATCGCCTTCCATGTGGCAGCGCCTTCGGGGCAAACTAAAATACCTTCTTCTTTCGCCAATTCATGCACTCCGGTGAGGATGTCTTCTTCACTTACTGCTACAGCCAAACCGTTCGATTCTATGATCACTTTCATCATCAGATCGTGGCCGAATGCATTCGGCACTGCGAGACCATAAGCCAATGATGGCTTCGCTTTCAGATAATTATTAGGAATTCCTTTATCATCATCATAAGCTTTTACCACAGGTTGGCAATTTGCAGATTGCACCGCAATCATCCTGGGTAATGAGCTGCTGATCCAACCCATTTCTCTCATTTCTTTAAAGGCTTTCCACATACCAATAAGGCCTGTCCCACCTCCGGCCGGATAAATAATAATATCCGGCAACTGCCATGAAAACTGTTCTGCAATTTCATAACCCATTGTCTTCTTTCCTTCTATTCTATAAGGTTCTTTCAAAGTTGAGACATCAAAAGCGCCGGAAGTTTTTTTTATTTCATTCACTTTTTTACCACATTCACTTATCAATCCATCCACCAATATTACTTCAGCACCGTGTATTCTACATTCATCTATAAAAATCTTTGGCGTTATAGCTGGCATCACTACCGTTGCCTTCATTCCAGCTTTGGCACAGTATGCACTCAAAGCGTTGCCTGCATTTCCGGCGGTGGGCACAATGCAACTGGTAACTCCCAATTCGTTTGCTTTTGAAATCGCCATACTTAATCCTCTTGCTTTAAAAGAACCGGTAGGATTGTGTGATTCATCCTTAATGAAAGAATTAGTAAATCCATATTTTTCTGCTGCCTTTTCTACTTTAACTATGGGAGTAAATCCTTCACCTAAAGTCACTTTATGTGCATCATCCAAAAGTGGAAGCATTTCGCGGTAACGCCACATATTTAAAGGCCGGTTCTTTAAAATTGATTTTGGCGGAGCATTGTCCAAATTATAATCTACCAATAGAGGTTTACTGCAACAGGTTGCAAAAGTCTGTAACTGGTGTGGATCATACACTTTACCACAATGGGAGCATTCAAGATGCGCAAGAAGTGATTGTGTTTCATTGATAATTTTCATAGATCAAAAATATAAGGATTTTTATCCAATTATCCATCCAAAAAATTGATAAGTCATAATCGCACATTATATCGAATTACGCGCAAACTTCAGAAACTGTTTGGTTAACCCAAATTCTTCCGAGCCTTGCCTTTGAATAAAATAAAAATCACGTTTTACTTCCAATCCTTTCACATTAAGTGTTACTAATTCGCCATGAGCCAGTTCTTTCACTATCGATTTTTTAGGCAAAAATCCGATACATCTGTCGGCAAGCAGAAAATTTTTCAATGCTTCCGTTCCTCCCAGTCTTACTTTCACATTTAAATCTTCAATACCCACTTTGTGTTTTTTCAAGGCTTGTGTTAATGCCAATAAGGTTCCGGAGCCGATTTCACGTAAAGCAATTGGATAATTGACTAAATCTGAAATAGCTATCTCACTTACCCGTGCAATATCGCTGGTGGCTGCACAAACTGCCACCACCTCATCTGTCATAAAATGCTGGTACCAAATAGTAGTCATTTTTTGATCTACCTCTATTATTCCAATATCAATTTCATTTTGAAGTAAAGCGTTGATAATGTTCCCTGAATTGCGATTCACTAATTGGATCTCCAGGTTTGGATGTTGCTGATGAAACCCGGAAAGTATTTTAGGAATAATATACAATGCTACAGTAGTGCTTGCACCTATCTTTAATTTTCCAACTACATCTGCTGCATTCTTTATAGTGCTTAATTCAAACTCCATCTGGCGTTCAATCTTCAAAGCGTCTTGAAGATGATGATATAATATATTTCCTGAAGCAGTTAGTGAAATAGTGTTGCCTTTTCTGTTGAACAAAGAATTTTTGTATTCAATTTCAAGCAATCTGATGTGATTGCTAATAGCAGGCTGGCTTATAAAAAGTGCCTGTGCCGCCTTTGAAAAACTCATCTGACTGGCAACTTCTAAAAATACTTTATGGCTGGTGGAAAGCATGAGCAAAGTTAGTAAGATTAAAAATTTACCAACCTCGTCTTTATTGTTTTATAAATTGCGTAAAAAAATAAACATCTTGGATAAAAATAATTCGATTTCAGAGCTGCTTGGGCGCAGCGATATTTATCTTATTGACCAGATCATGAAAGAAAGATATGCACAGGGTGATAAAATTCTGGACGCCGGATGTGGTGGTGGCAGAAATATGCATTGGTTTTTGCAAAATAATATTGAAATATATGGTATAGATGCAAGTGATGCAGCCATAATCAATCTCAGAAATAAGTACCCACTTTTACCGGCGGAAAACCTGCAGGTTTCACTTGTTGAAAAGTTGCCTTTTCCTGATCATTTTTTCAACCATGTAATTAGCAGCGCTGTGCTTCATTTTGCTACAAGCTCATTACATTTTAAAGGAATGATTGGCGAAATGGTTCGCGTATTAAAGCCCGGTGGTACTTTGTTTATTCGCATGACATCTGATATCGGGATCACAGACAAAGTAAAATTATTATCAAATGGAAATTATCAGATACCTGATGGTTCCATGCGGTTTCTTTTAACCAAACCTTTACTGGCAGAAATTATGGAGCAATTTAATTTATTGTTTTTAGAACCACTTAAAACAGTAAACGTGAATGATGTGCGTTGCATGAGTACACTAATGCTTCAAAAAAAATAATACGCGCAATTATAAGAAGAGAAAAGTAGGTTATAAATAAAGTATGCAAATGGCAAGACCAGGAAGTTTTCAAAAACTTTGATTCGTCAACATCCCAATGAAAATATATTTTAAAACATGAATAGCGACATTTATTACATTGAACGGTGCAGGGAATTTGGTAAAATAGCCGCTTCCAAAGGAGATCCGCCTGTCGGTGCTCTTATTGTAAAAGATAATAAAATCATAAGTGAAGCTGCAGAAGCCGGCAAAAGTAAAAATGATATTACTTGTCATGCTGAATTGGAAGCGATAAGGATTGCAGTAAAAAAAATGAAATCGAATGATCTCTCTGACTGCATCATGTACACCACGCATGAGCCCTGTATTATGTGCTCTTATGCCATTAGGTTTTATGGTATTAAAAAAGTGATTTACGAAAATTCTGTAGAATATTTAGGTGGGGTTTCTTCTTCCATGCCGCTACTAACCACTGAAAATGTGCCGCCTCACTGGAAAAAACCTCCCGTCATTATGCATTTAAATAACCTTAAAGAAAATTAAAAAAAGAAATTTCATACCTTTATAAGTACTTGCTTTAAATGCATTTAAGCAAACATAAAAAATAAAAAAAAATGAATAAAGTAAAAAACATTCATGATCTTGGCCAAAGCATCTGGCTCGATTTCTTTGACCGGGAAATTATGGACAATGGCCAGCTCCAAAAGTTAATTGATGAAGATGGGTTAAGCGGCATCACTTCCAATCCTTCTATCTTCGAAAAGGCAATCACTTCAAGTGCTGATTATGATGATGATATCAGAAAACTCGCAGCCGAAGGAAAAAATAATGAAGATATCTTTTTCGGCCTCGCCGTAAGTGATATAAAACGGGCGGCAGATATTTTAAAACCTGTTTATGAAAAATCAAAAGGCAGAGATGGCTTTGTCAGCCTGGAAGTGTCACCTCATTTAGCAAATAATACCGAAGGTTCCATTAAGCAGGCAAGACAATTATGGAAAGAAGTTGGTCGTGAAAACGTAATGATAAAAATACCCGGCACCAAAGAAGGGTTGCCTGCCATCCGCACCTGCATAAGTGAAGGCATTAGTATTAATATTACACTTCTTTTCGGATTAGAGCGGTATAAAGAAGTTACTGATGCCTACTTATCGGGGCTGGAAGACCGGCTAAAAAACAATCAACCAATTGATCATATCGCATCTGTCGCCAGCTTCTTTCTTAGCAGAATAGACGTGCTGATAGATCCTATTCTAAAAAAAGAGGACATACCTGAACTGTACGGTAAAATAGCAATAGATTCGGCAAAAGTTGCGTACTTTATTTATAAGGATGTATTTAGAAGTGAGCGTTTTAAACAACTTGAAAAACAGGGTGCTAAAACACAAAAAGTACTTTGGGCAAGTACCAGTTCTAAAGATCCATCATTCAGCGATGTGAAATATGTAGATGCATTGATAGGGCCTGACACGATCAATACCCTTCCTTTAGAAACTATTGACGCTTTTCGTGACCATGGAAAACCAAAAGACCATTTGGAAAACGATCTCATGAGAGCCATTGCCGAATTGCAAAAATTAAAAGATAAGGGGATCGATATAGATGTTCTTACCCAGAAGTTGGAAGATGAAGGCATCGAAAAATTTAATAAAGCTTATGATCAGCTACTTCATGCAATTGATTCTAAAAAGCAGAAAGCAACCGCTTAGATTACCACGGTAATAAAATGTGAATTAATCATGGCATTCCTGATCAGAATGTAAAAGATTTTAGAAGCCGGACAAAACGCGGCAAAAAAAGTAAATATCAACAATAATAAATGAAACAATTAGCGATTAATGGTTTTGGAAGAATCGGCAGGGCCGCACTGAAAGTAATTATGGGAACACCGGAGTTAGAAGTAATAGCGGTCAATGATTTAATGAGTATTGAAAACGCCGCTTACCTATTGAAATATGATAGTATCTATGGCATTTATGAAAAGGAGGTTTCTATTCAGGATAAGTATTTAATAGTAGGCAATAAAAAGATTTTATTTCTTTCTGAAAAAGATCCGGCTAACCTGCCATGGAAAAACTTAAATGTGGATGTAGTAATAGAAAGTACCGGGCTTTTTACTAAACGCGAAGATGCAGAAAAGCACATTTTTGCCGGAGCAAAAACGGTGGTAATATCTGCACCTACCAAAAGCAAGGACACTCCCACTGTACTTCACGGAGTAAACAGCGCTGATGGAAAAACATCGGTCTTTTCCTGCGCAAGTTGCACCACAAACAGCATAGGCGCTGTCATGGAAATTATAGACAGACGATTAGGAATTAAGAAAGCAATCTTAAACACAATTCATGCTTATACTGCATCACAATCACTGGTAGATGCGCCTACCAAAAAGGATTTCCGGATGGGCAGATCTGCGGCATTGAGTTTGGTTCCTGCATATACAGGAGCCGCCATTGCAACTACTAAAGTGTTGTCACAATTAGAAGGTAAATTTGATGGAGTGGCTATACGCACTCCGGTGCCTGTTGGCTCTATTTCCGACATTACATTTTTGGCCAATAAAAATACTTCTGTTGAAGAGGTCAATAATATTCTAATAGAAGAGTCAAAAACCGACCGCTATAAATTAGTATTATCCACATCGAATGAACCGCTTGTTTCTTCTGATATCATCAAAAGTTCTTTCGCTTCTATTGTTGATTTAAAAATGACCAGGGTGGTTGATGGAGATTTAGTAAAGGTGATGGCCTGGTACGATAATGAGTGGGGATTTACCAATCAAATGATCAGAGAAGTTTTAGCTGTTTAGACGAAAACTATCTTACTAATAATTAATTATTTCACTTAAGAATTCATCAATGCCTATTTATAAAACAAAATTAAAAAGCAAAAAAGAAGTTGCCAATGGCACAATGGAATTTCAGCTTGAAAAACCCGAAGGTTTCACTTTTAAAGCCGGCCAGTTTGGTGATTACACTATTATGGAACCTAAGGAGACCGACGCAGAAGGAAATATAAGGGGATTCTCATTTTCGTGCGCCCCTTTCGAAGATAATATCATGTTTGCAACCCGTATGCGTGATACTGCTTTTAAGCGCAATATGAAAGCGATGGCCATTGGAACCGAACTTACTCTTGACGCGCCTTACGGCTCCTTCACTCTTCAAAATAATACCAAAATTCCCGCTGTATTTTTATCCGGCGGTATAGGCATTACACCTGTAAGAAGTATCATCCTTCAGGCCGGTCACGATAAAACTGCTCATAAGATATTCCTTTTTTATGCAAATAAAACACCTGCAGACGCAGCATTTCTAGATGAATTAAGTAATGCAGGAAAAAGCAATCCAAACTTTACTTTTATTCCATCAATGACCGAAGATAAATCTGGTGAGTGGCATGGAGAAACCGGATTTTTTACGAAAGAAATGCTTGGTAAATATATTGGAGATTTAATGCTTCCAATTTATTATATCGCAGGACCCGCTGTTATGGTGTCATCGCTGCGCAAAACGCTTACTGATGCAGGTGTAGATGAAGATAATATCCGTACGGAAGAATTCTCAGGATATTAATAACTGGTGAAAAAAACAAATTCAATGGAGTTTAAAATGCATTCTTTGATAGCATTGCTAATAGAGAATTCATCAAATTCTTTAGTTTAACAGGAATTTTTACCACCATCAGAAAACCATCTCGACATACCTTTTCTTGATTCTTTATCAGTCTCAATTTGGTTGGAATTGCCATGGATCTCAGATTCACCCGATCTTTCTTTACTAATCTCAGTTACAGTGCTGTTTCCGTCCATTTCAACCTTATGTGAATCACTTTTTAACCGC
>JBDTEK010000105.1:0-17393 GCA_039922575.1 Ginsengibacter sp. | reverse complement strand
AATTTAAGCAATGACGAAATCGCGGATGCAAAATTTGAACTAGCCTATTCTTATTTCAATGTAGATCAGTTTGAAAAAGCAAAACCTTTATTCAATGAAATTCATCAATTGCCATCAAATAAATATTATTATGATGCTAATTATTATTATGGATTTTTAAGTTACCAGGATAAGGATTATAATGAAGCCCTTAGTTCTTTTAAAAAAGTAGAATCTATTCCAAAATACAAAGGCCTCGTTCCCTATTACATCGCACAGCTTTATTACTTTCAGGGTAAACCCGATGACGCGCTTCGCTATAGTGAAAATGCTCTTTCGCAAAATGATGTATCCTATAGAAAGGAATTGAATTTATTGACCGGGCAAATTTATTTTGAGAAAAAACAATTTGCCAAAGCGCTGCCTTTGCTGGAAGCGTATGTGAACAGCAGCGATAAAGTTTCCAAAGAAGTAATGTACGAACTTAGTTATTGTTATTATGATGCAAACCAGGTTGATAAAGCGATTGAAGGTTTTAAGCAGTTAAGCAATGAGAAAGATTCACTGGGTCAGAATTCAATGTACTTATTAGGGGATCTTTATTTAAGAACCAATCAAAAAGTAAATGCGAGAAACGCCTTTCAGTACAGCGCAGATAATAACAGCAATCGTTTTCAGCAGGAAGTTTCAAGATTTAATTATGCAAAGCTTTCTTTTGAATTAGGCTACAATGATGTGGCATTAAGCTCTATCAATAAGTTTTTAGATCTTTATCCTACATCCGCTTATGCCAATGAAGCAAAAGAAATATTGATTAATTTACTGGCGAATACTAATAATTTTTCGGAAGCACTGACACTATATCAATCTTTTGATAAACCTACACCTACCATGCTTCGCATTTACCCAAAATTATTATTTGGAAAAGCAGTGGAATTCATCAATGAACAAAAATTAAACGAAGCAGACGATTTACTTACTAAAGTGATCCGCGACCCGAATGCGGGGGCTGTGTTAACTTTTGCTGATTTCTGGAAAGGAGAAATCGCGTACAGGCTTCAACGTTATGACGATGCTATCAAATACATGAATGATTATTTGCAATACGGCGGAATACAGGGCGAAGCGAATATGACCAATGCCCGTTACGTATTGGGCTACAGCTATCTTAAAACAGAAAATTATGCAAAGGCATTAGAGAATTTTAAACAGGTGGCTACCTCTCTTTCTTCACAATCTTCAACATTGGCGCAAGATGCATATGTAAGAACCGCAGATAGTTACTTCATGCAAAAAAATTACAGCACTGCTAAAACCATGTATCAAAATGTGATTAATAACGGATTGGCCCAAAGCGATTATTCTCTTTACCAGGTTGCTTTGATCAACGGAATTAATAATCCTTCTGAAAAAATAAAGACATTTAATGAATTGGTTCAACGATATCCTCAAAGCGACCTCACGGCTGAATCTTATTTACAGATAGCAAACACCTATATGGCCGTGGAAAAATTCAGAGATGCCATTCCTTACCTGAATAAAGTACTTACTATCCCATCTGCCAGCGGCCAATATCCAAAAGTTTATTTAAAATTGGGCTTATCAAATTATAACCTGAACAATAATGATGAAGCCTTGAAATATTATCAAAAGCTAATCAGCCTTTATCCTCAATCTGCCGAGGCAGATGAAGCGCTTGATAATATGAAAAGCATTTATATAGAAATGGGAAGACCAAATGATTATGTTGATTTTGTAAAAAAATCAGGAAAAGTGATCAGTATTTCTGAAGCGGATTCACTGACATATGCAGCTTCAGAGCTTAAATACAGCAATGGCGATTGTGCCGGTGCTATAATCTCATTTAACAATTATCTTTCAAAATTTCCACAGGGAGCTTACACTTTAGATGCTAACTTTTATATGAGCGAATGCTATTCCAAAAACAAGGATTGGCAAAATGCAGTTAAAGGCTATGAGGCTATTGTAAACCAGGGCAGTAGCCCTTATGCTGAGAAAGCGGCATTGGCAGCAGCGCGAATTTATTATTTTGAATTGCAGGATTATGTGAAATCAAAAACGTACTTTTTAAAATTACGAGATCTGGCAACCACTCCTGAAAATCAATTGGAAGCATTGCGTGGGTTAACGAGAAGTTATTACCAAACAAAGGATTTTACTGAAGCTAATAATTCAGCCAAAGAATTACTAACTAAGAAAGGGATCAGTACCGATGATAAGGCTATCGCCAACCTGGTACTGGGAAAATCGCTACAACTAAACAATCAATGTGATGAAGCTATAGCCGCATTCAAGCAGGTAGCTGTAATCAACAAATCGGCATGGGGCGCTGAAGCACGGTATGAAATAGCCAATTGTTATTTCACACTCAATCAACTTTCGACTGCTGAAAAATCGGCGCTGGAAGTAATTAAAGTCGCCGGTGTTGATTATTGGGTGGCCAAAGCATATATTTTGTTAGGTGATATTTATTTGAAACAAAAAGATTATTTCAATGCGAAAGCAACTTTTAAAAGTGTTGCGGAAAATTCTACTATTCCGGAATTAAAAAAAGAAGCGCAGGAAAAACTGGATCGTGCTATCGCTGAAGAACAATCTAATTCAAAAGTAGAATCAACTCCTGTAATCAAAAAATAATAAGCCTTACTGATGCATTTTAATAAAAAAAAATTGATAATGACAAAATCATTCGATAAAATAATCGTTCTTTTTTCGCTTTTCAGTATCTGCGTCATTCAGGCTCAGGCACAAAGAGACACTACCCGAAGGCAAACAATTGAAATTACCTCTTCTTACAAACCTTCTTTGAGAGATTTTGTAAAAATAAATCTGTACGCTTCCCCAATTACTGCAGATAGCAGCAGACCGCGTATGGCTTATAGTATTCCTGCGCAAAATTTATTTTTCACCTATCAGCCCGTTTCGTTAAAACCACTTTCATTGCAGGCGGATACAGCTCTTCAGATTGGCGACAGAAACCAGGTGAAGGTTGGATTCGGTAATTTTACCACACCTTATTTATCCGGCGTCTTTAGCTTTGGTGATGGCAAAAAAAACCTTTTAAATGTTTATGGAGATTATATCTCATCCAGGGGAAAGATTCAAAACCAGGATTTTAGTGAGATCAATGTAAAAGGAATGGGAAGTATTTTTTCAGCTCAAAATGAAACCTATGCCAGCGCTGGTTTTGCGCAGCATGAATATTATCAATATGGTTATGATCATGCTATTCATTCTTATGAAAAGCCAGACATCAGAAGAAGCTATCAGGATCTTTTCGCCACTATCGGATTTAGAAATATTGCAGTTAATGATTTAGGAATTAACTATGATCCACATGTCGAATTACATTCTTTTTCCAGAGAGAATAAAACAGGCGAAAACACTTTGATTTTAAATTTACCTGTAGAAAAGAAAATTGGAGAGTCAGTATCAGTAAAGATTGCAGCTCTTGGAAATTTTGATACTTATCAAATAAAGAATTCTTCCCTAAAGTTAAATAACAGTTTGTTCCAATTGGCACCGGAATTTATCTATTACAGCGACCGTTTTAATTTTCACGGAGGAGTAACTCCTACATGGAATAATAGTGCATTCTCTTTTCTTCCTAACCTATATGCCGATGTACAATTACAAAGAAATGTACTTATGATTCAAGGTGGTTGGATTGGCAGTTATATTCCTAATAGCCTTCGGACTTTGAGTGGAGAAAACCCATATATGCAGGATCCCGTTTTCTTAAACAATACAAAAGAAATGCAATACTATGGTGGCATCAAAGCTACTGTTGGCAAGCATTTCACCTTTAATGCCAAAGCTGCGTTTATTTCCTATAAAAACATGCCTTTATTTATTAATGATCAAAATGATGAGAAAAGCTTCCTGGTAAGCAATGAAAGCAGTCTTAAAAATTTGCAGATTCATGGTGACATGAATTTCATTAACCAGGATAAATTTACTCTTACCGCAGGTCTGGACCTTAATACTTATACAGGTTTGAAAGACAACACCAATGCATGGGGATTATTTCCTCTAAAATTAAATGGCTCTTTCAGATGGAACGCTTTTAAACAAGTTTTAATTAAAGGAGACTTGTTTGCATTTTCAGGAGCGAAAGCCCTTTTACCTGATAATTCTGTAAAAACAATGAAAGGGGGAACGGATCTAAGCGCAGGCGCAGAGTTTAAGATCAATAAACAATTTAGCGCATGGCTCGATTTTAATAATGTATTTAACAGCAAATACGAACGTTGGAATAATTACCCTGTTTACGGCTTTCAGGTAATTGGAGGTGTAATTGTTCATTTTTAAATGAGATTAAGGCGTTAGGCTTTTTTTTTTGCTTTTTTTTAAGAAAAAAAGAATAGTAGAAAAATATAGTTAAAATTAATATTTTCATTTTTGGAGAAACCGGCAATAGTACTAATATGCAGAAAGGGATAAAGCGAATCATTCATTGATCTTCTCATCTTGATTGGAGGTTGATAATTTAATTGCATAAAAAGAATAAGTATAGACTTTTTCTTTAACAGTAGAATATTTACAACTTGTTTTTATAACTAATTAATTATTTACTTTTCATTTTCCGTTAGTTTTTAGATAGCTAAAATGAATGTAGGATCATTATTTTTATTTTATCATTGTAAGTAAAAAAACAATAGATTGACTAATTTTATTCCAGTCACTAATCTACTCCTGTTGAATATAATTTATTAATTTCTATTTGAATAAAAATTAAATTTGCTCCGATTATGCAAGAACTCCTCACTTCCTATCTTATACAGGCTAAATATTGCAACCTCCCGGGCATTGGAAGTTTCAAAGTAGCAACTACGCCTGCATTTATTGATGTAGCTAACAAGAAACTTTTCCCTTCTTCGGACGAATTTATTTTTTCAGAAAAAACAGATAAAATATCTGAGGAGATGATAAAATATATTTCAGCTAAAAAAAAGATTGCTGAAGCAGATGCAAAAGCTCAAATAAAAGATTGGTGTAAAAACATAAAGGAAAAAATGGCTTCAGGTGAGACAATCGTATTTGAGTCAATTGGAAATATTCAAAAAGATGCCGCCGGAAATATAATTTTTGAAAAGCAAAAAGGGCTTTCCTTCTTTGAACCGGTAACTGCTGAAAGAGTGATACACAAAAACGCAGAGCATGCAGTATTAGTTGGCGATAGAGAAACCACTTCTGCTGTTATGAATCATTTTTTAAATGAAGAAGAAGTAGTAGTAGAACAAAGTTCCGGATGGAGAATTATGGCTCTCGCTCTATTGTTGATCGCCTTGCTTATTTTGTTTTTTCACCTTTATACTAATTCCACCTCCGACAAAATCGGCAATCAGAACGGTTTTCCGCTTAATGAACCTTCACCAACTTATCTATTGAAATAATTGTTTCAATGAAAAAACTCAAAAGCCTTTTCCCTTTTTAAGTTTAGGAATATTGCATGTCAAATTACTAACTCCTTTGACAATATATTTGCAAAATGATTGTACTTGAAAAATGTCCCGTTTGTGGCGATAAAAACATTCTTTTCAAATTTTCCGCGAAAGATAATACCGTTACAAATGACCTTTTTGAAATATGGGAATGTAAAAATTGCACTTTACGTTTTACCCAAAATATTCCTGGTAAAGATGAAATTGGAAAATATTATCAATCAGAAAATTATATTTCGCATAGCGACACTTCTAAAGGATTGATCAATAACCTTTATCATAAGGTGAGAAAAAGGACCTTGCTTAATAAGAAAAACCTTGTTGAAAATACGACCGGAAAAAAGACCGGAAATATTTTAGATGTTGGAAGTGGTACGGGCGCTTTTTTGCAAACAATGAAATTGGCAAACTGGAATACAACTGGCGTGGAACCAGATGAAACCGCCAGAAAAAAAGCATTGGAATTATATGGAATAGAACCTGAAAATTCAGAGACATTTTTTCATCTTCCTTCGCAAAGCTTTGATGCCATTACCTTATGGCACGTACTGGAACACGTGCACGAATTACATAAGTATATGGATCAATTGAAAAGCCTGCTACGCCCCGGCGGAAAACTATTTATAGCAGTTCCAAATTACACCTCCTACGATGCACATTATTACAAAGAATATTGGGCCGCCTACGATGTACCTCGCCACCTATATCACTTCTCTCCTACTGCTATGAAAAAATTATTCGCTCAGCATATGATGAAAGTAATCCAGCTAAAACCTATGTGGTATGATAGTGTGTATGTGAGCATGCTAAGTGAACAATATAAAACCGGAAAACCAAACCCTGCAAAAGCATTGATGATTGGAGCCCTATCAAATATGAAAGCTTTGGCGAGCATTGAAAAATGCAGCTCTGTAATTTATGTTGGAGAAAAAGAATGAATTTGCCAGGTTGCTATTACGGGCGAACGAATGAAAATGAACTCATATACTGAAGTAAGCACAGTAGTAACTCATCCGGAACATACCAATAAAGGGTACGCAAAACAATTAATTACCTATACTACTAACAAAATATTCAGAGATAATAAAATACCTTATTTGCATGTAGCAAACAACAATGCACATGCTATAAAACTATATGAAAAACTTGGCTTCCAGACGAGGCGAAAAATCAGTTTTTGGAATTTGGTAAAGTAAACAAGAACTTCTGCACGAGGCCCATATATTTGTGAATTATGAGGTAAGTAGTACGTCCTGTTGTTTTTGCTGCTCAGATTTTGTTGAGTTATTATCATCACTAAAAATATACACATTTCCAGATCAGCACATTACCAATTCGGGTATATTAATCAAGGTGTAAGGAGTGAATTCCTAACGTCAGTTGCTAAAGTATCCAGCAGAACCCTTATATATATCTAAGCAATTAGAATTGACATCACATAACATTACTTTATAAGTAATATTTTGCCTTCCTTCAGGCAGGTTTGTGACTTGAAGCGAATGTTTAACCATTAAACAGTCAAGGTGCAATAAGGAAAAACTCAACAATTCTTTGCTCCTTAATAGTTTATAATTTTAAACACCTACTTTTTTTCTTTTGCTTTGCAAAAGTTTTTTTTCCACAAATCACAAAGAGTACAAAGGTAAAACGCCCCGCATTTTTATAATAAATTCGTAAGTTTTATGCTTCCACCAGGTCCACCTCCACTTTCAAATTATCAATAATAAAATCCTGCCTTGATGGTGAGTTTTTTCCCATATAATATTCAAGCAATTGCTGAATGTGTATCTCCGGCAAAAGCATCACTGGTTGCAGTCTGATATCTTCGCCAATAAACTTTCCAAATTCATCAGGTGATATTTCACCCAAACCTTTAAACCTTGTGATCTCCGGTTTGCCTCCTAATTTCTCAATGGCTTTTTGTTTTTCACTCTCTGAATAACAATAAATCGTTTCCTGTTTTTCTTTGTTTTTACCAGCCATCGTCCGTACCCTGAACAAAGGTGTTTCTAAAATATATACATGCCCGTTTTTCACCAGATCAGGGAAAAATTGCAGAAAAAATGTCATTAGCAAAAGTCGGATATGCATTCCATCCACATCAGCATCGGTTGCTATTACAATATTATTATACCGCAGATCTTCATAACCGGTTTCAATGTTTAACGCGTGTTGCAAAAGATTAAATTCCTCATTTTCATACACGATCTTTTTGGTAAGTCCAAAACTATTCAAAGGCTTACCGCGAAGGCTGAAAACCGCCTGTGTTTCTACATTCCTGGATTTGGTAATAGATCCGCTGGCACTATCCCCTTCTGTTATAAAAAGTGTAGATTCTAAACGTTTCGCATTGATATCCTCCTTATTTTTCCCTTCTGCTACATCATTAAAATGGAACCGGCAATCACGCAATTTTTTGTTGTGCAGATTGGCCTTTTTCGCTCTTTCATTGGCTAGCTTTTTAATCCCTGCCATATCTTTACGCTCTCTTTCATTTTGCTCAATTCTTCTTTTTAGGGCTTCCGCGGTTGCAGAATTTTTATGCAAAAAATTATTGAGCTCTTTACCCAAAAAATCTGAGATAAAAGTTTTAACAGCCGGTCCTTTTTCAAACATAAGGTGGGAGCCTAATTTTGTTTTTGTCTGGCTTTCAAAAACAGGCTCCTGTACACGAATACTGAGAGCGGCGCATATACTTCCCCTGATATCAGCGGAGTCATAATCTTTCTTATAAAAATCGCGGATGGTTTTTACATAACCTTCCCTGAATCCGGCAAGGTGGGTTCCTCCCTGTGTTGTAAACTGGCCGTTTACAAAACTATTATATTCTTCACCATATTGATTATTGTGCGTGATGGCTACTTCTATGTCTTCTTCTTTCAGATGAATAATTGGATAGCGCAATTCATCTTCATTGGTCTTGCGCTGCAACAGGTCGAGCAAGCCGTTCTTACTCATATACCTCTTCCCATTATAATTAATGACAAGCCCGGCATTTAAAAAACAATAATTCCAGAATTGATTGTCTAAAAATTCCTGGAGATAGTGAAAATTCTTAAATATTTTTTCGTCAGGAATAAAAGTTATTTCAGTTCCGTTTTCTTCTGTGGTTTTTACTTCTTTAGAATCCTTTACCAAAAAACCTTTTGCAAATTCAGCGGTTTTTTGCTTTCCTTCTCTGATACTTGTCACTTTAAAATATTCGCTTAAAGCATTGACAGCTTTGGTTCCTACACCATTAAGCCCTACACTTTTTTGAAATGCCTTGCTGTCATATTTTGCTCCGGTATTTATTTTACTCACCACGTCCACTACTTTCCCCAGAGGAATACCACGCCCGTAATCCCTGACAGAAACAGTTTTGTCTTTGATGGTAACATCTATATGTTTGCCATGACCCATGGTATGTTCATCTACACAATTGTCAATTACTTCTTTCAGTAAAACATAAATTCCATCGTCCGGACTATTACCATCACCCAGCTTTCCTATATACATTCCCGGCCGCAAACGAATATGTTCTTTCCAGTCGAGGCTTTTTATGGAATCTTCGTTATAATCAAATAAATCTTTTTCCGCCATCTTTCATTTAGGTTTTTGCAAAAGAAAGGAATTTATAGGACTTAATATTTTTTTGATTAAATGCAAGCTGCCATAACCACTGCAGATTTATTTTATAATATTTCATATGTATTAATAGACAAGTACATTTAGTTGTACTATCAAATATTACTTGAAAATAATTTGTGATGCGGAAAGTTTTGCAATCCCCGATAGAAATAACATTGTGAAACTTTTCATCTACAAATTTTTTTACCTTCACACAAAACGAAACAAATTCAAAATATTATTAATGAATTTAAATCTCACTGAAAAAAAAGCAATCGTATGCGGAAGTACCCAGGGATTGGGGTTAGCATCTGCTATAGAACTCTCATTGTTGGGCGCTGATGTAACTTTATTTTCCCGAAATGAGGAAAAATTAAAAGCTGCACTGCAAAAATTAGATATTTCTAAACATCAAAAGCATCAATACATTATCGCTGATTTTCAATATCCGGAAGAGGTGGAAAAATCTATTAACGAATATCTAAACAAAAAGAATACTGTAAATATTTTAGTGAACAATACTGGTGGCCCCAAAGGTGGCTATGCTATTGAAGCTGAACCAGGAGATTTCATTAAAGCTTTTAATAGTCATTTAATTTGCAATCAAATTTTAGCAAAGGCCGTGTTACCTTCCATGAAAGCGAGTGGGTATGGGCGCATCGTAAATATTATTTCAACTTCGGTAAAGGAGCCCATAGCCGGATTAGCAGTTTCTAATACCATTCGCGGTGCAGTGGCGAACTGGTCAAAAACTTTAGCAAATGAATTAGGCGCTTTTGGGATTACGGTAAATAATGTACTACCAGGTTATACCCGCACTGCGAGATATGATTCTATCCTTCAAAATAATGCTGCTGCTTTTCATAAAACCGAAATGGAAATAGAAGAAGAAATGAAATTACAAATCCCTTTGAGGAAAATAGGGGAACCGGAATTATTTGGAGCTGCAGTGGCTTTCTTGTGTTCGCCTGCTGCGGCTTATATTACAGGTATTAATTTGCCGGTAGATGGTGGAAGAACGCGGTGTTTGTAGAATTGGTTAATGGAGTGATCAATGATTTTATGATCAGGTGATTGAGCGATCGGGCGTTTAAGGGATTTAAGGCAATTGTTTGCGTTCAGCAGACAACTTTCAGATTTTATAGCACTCACGAAAAAAACAATTGCAATAAAAACCGGGTTTAAAACTTTTGGAAGCATTTTTGTTACATTCGTAACATTACTAATTATTAATTATTAAAATCAATTTAAAATGAAATTAACAAAAATCTTCCTCGCTGTTTTTCTTTCGTCAGCAATTTTATTTTTCAGTTGTAAGCCAAAGGATGCAGATGTGCAGACAAAAATCACTCAACAATTTGCAGCAAAGCCGGATTGTGCGGGAGCTTCAGCCACCGTTACTGATGGGGTGGCCACATTAACCGGTGAAGTAAAAGATGATGCTTGTAAAAACCTGGCAGAAAGCACAGCCAAGGATGTGAAAGGTGTAAAATCTGTAGTGAATAATTTAACAACGACTCCGCCTCCGGCTGTCGTAACTGCGCCTGCTGTCAGCTCTGACAATGCATTAACACAAGGTGTAACTGATGCTACAAAAGATTTTCCTGATGTAACAGCCACGGTAAATAATGGAGAGGTTACATTAACAGGAAGTATTAAACGTGCAGATCTTACCAAATTAATACAGACGCTTAATACCTTAAAACCTACTAAAATCAATAATCAATTAACTATTAAATAAAATTAAAAATGTCAGCATTACAAGATAAATACAAAGAACTTATTGACACCGCGAATGCGTCGGGCATCAGTAATTTGCAGGTGAGCGAACAAGGAAATGTCTTACATATTGATGGCGAAGCTCCCACAGGTGAAGCAAAAGATAAATTATGGGAAATATACAATAAAATAGATCCTGATTATCGCGCGGGTGATGTGATTATGAATGTAAATGTTGCGGCTGGTTCCGGTACAAAAGCGAAGGTGACCACAGATAGTACTAATCTCAATATTCGCAAAGGCCCGGGAACCGATCAACCAATAGTAGGTAAAGCAGCACATGACGCAATCGTAACCTTGTTGAGCAAACCTAATGATCAATGGTGGTTAATAAAAACGGATGATGGCGCGGAAGGTTATGCTTATGCACAATATTTGAGCCCTCAATAAGTTTAATAATAATTAATTCGAATTTATTCTGACCTCACCTTTTTTGGGTGAGGTTTTTTTTATTTCGATCACCCACTGACGAAAAAGATTTGAGCTATCAAATGCGATAAAATCAAAAATAAGAGCTATGTTATTTGAATAAAATCCATTTATTTCACCCTCGAATGTGACTTGATAAAATCGCTTACCAGGTAGCTGATCAATTTACCTGTAGTGGAATCTGTGTCACCGGTTGAAAGTTTTGTAGCTCCCTCACAAATATGTACATAGGCAACTTTAGAAGCAATGCCTACAAAATTCATGTATCGACGGGCATTTAGCGCCGTAATTCCCGAGGGTGTCATAGCGCTGCTTAAAACGTTTTCAATAGAATCCAAATCCAGTTCTATTCCTGTATAGTTATCATCTGTAAAAGAAGTGGCATGAGAAACTGCCTGAATAAAATTCTGTTTTTCATGGATGAAAATATCTTCGTAAGTAATAAAATCGGTGAATGGATTGTTTACAATATCTATCCAAACATTTTGTTGCAGATAATTTTCATGAACCCCGATTACACAATATTTATTTAAATATCCATCCTGATCAGCGTAGCGAAATGAATTTCCGGAATGTCTTCCTTCTACAGGGCGATAATCAGTATGAGAGTCTAAATTGACACAATTTATTTGAGCCAATGGCACAAGCTCTGATTTATATAGCCCTTTAGCAGCACCTTTTAATGCCGGATATGCATTGTTATGTCCGCCGCCAATGATAATAGGAATTTTTTGAGATTGAGTTATCATCTTCACTATTTCTTCCACTTCCTCATCTATCTTACTTACCAAAACTCTATATGCAATAATCTTTTCTTCTTCAGTAGCCGCGTTAACGTTAATCAATTTTTGTTCCTCGTTAAAATCAAAATGACCGGCTACCAGAACATTCTCTCCACTTAAAAAATCATTGCTCTGTATATTTAAAAATGAATCCAAAAATGGAAACCACGCCGAATCTGCACCGCCCTTTCCAAGGTTGGCTTTTACGCCAATATCTTCAGGAATACCGAAAATAATGTAACGGGCAGTAGTAGCCTTTAAGGTTGCTTCCATATCATCCACCATGCTGCAGGAAACAATTTCGCCCAATTTAGTTTCAAACTTTCGCGTGTGTGTGAGCGATAAGATATCTGTTTTATTATATTGCCTAAAATGTGAAAGCATCAGCTTAAATTTTTATATTATTTTTTAAATAAATGAACCCGAGATCATGACTTTGTCTATAAGATTATTGCCAAATGAATACGGAAGATAAGAAAGAGATGGCACCGGTTTGCTAAAAATTAAATTGGCCTTTTTTCCTATTGAAATGCTTCCGTATTCTTTTTGAATTTCCATAGCGCAGGCCCCGTTGATTGTAGCCGCATTAATCGCTTCTTCAGGTAGCATTTTCATTTGAATACAACTTATGGAAACTACAAAATTCATGTTACCGGAAGGCGAAGATCCTGGATTATAATCAGAAGCAAGAGTCACCGCTGCGCCAGCATTAATCAGTGTACGCGCGGGTTGCATTGGCATCCTTAAAAAGAAAGCGGCGGTGGGCAGAAGAGTGGAAGCTCCTTTATACTTGCCTAACAATTTGATTTCTTCATCCGTTAATGTTTCTAAATGATCCAACGATAAAGCATCCAATTCTATTCCGGCCTCTATTCCCCCGATGCTGTTTAATTGGTTGACATGCAGCTTTGGTTTCAGTCCATATCTTTTTCCTGCTTGGCAAATAGTGCTCATTTCCTCCGGAGAAAAAAACCCATTTTCGCAAAATACATCTATGTAATCAGCTAATTTGTCTTTCGAAATTACCGGCAACATTTCATTGATGATACAATCAATATATCCCTGATGATTTTCTTTATATTCCAATGGAAAAGTATGAGCGCCCAGAAAAGTCGATTTTATTTTTATACTACTTTTTTCTTTTAATTTTTTTATAACACGAAGCATTTTTAATTCTCCATTTAACGACAACCCATAGCCGCTTTTTATTTCAATAGCTCCGGTACCCAACTTGCTTACTTCTGCCAATCGTTTCCATGCCTGATTAAACAATTCATCTTCAGAAGTATCATTTAATTTTTTGGCAGAATTAAGTATACCACCGCCTTTAGCAGCAATTTCCGCGTAGCTTAATCCTTTAATTTTATCAATAAATTCTCCTTCCCTGCTGCCCGCAAAAACAAGATGTGTGTGGCTATCGCACCAGGCAGGAAGAATAACGGTGTTAGGAGATACATCATTCCTTTCTCCATGATAACCTTCCATTTTACCCATTCCAGCAATAATATCGTCTTCTATAATAATATAAGCATTTTCAATAAACGGCAAAAACGAAAGGTTTTTGCCCCTGACAAATCCTGATGAATTTCCGGTTCCTGCAAGGAGGCTTATGTTAGTAAATATTTGTGTAGCCATTGAAAGCTAAATTATGCCTTAAAATTTTTATTTATGAGACAAAAGTTGCCAACCCTGAAAAAAATATTTCAAAGTTGGAAACCTATTAAGCCTGGCAACCTTTGCTGCCGCCATTATTACCTTACGGTAACTGATTTATAATACCTTAACTACCTTTATAGAAAAATGAAAAAGAGCAGGTTAGGCCAATTCTCTGCGGTTTGTATTTTATTTATCGCACTTTCTTCATGCGGGCAATCTACATCTTTCACCAAAAAAAATAAAAAATTTATGTTCACTAATTCACTGATAAATGAAACAAGCCCCTATCTTTTGCAACACGCTCACAACCCCGTAAACTGGTACCCATGGGGCGATGTGGCACTAAACAAGGCAAAAAAGGAGAATAAAATGCTGTTAATTAGCGTAGGATACGCAGCCTGCCACTGGTGCCATGTAATGGAACATGAAAGTTATGAAGATACTGCAGTAGCAAAAATTATGAATGAAAATTTTGTGTGCATAAAAGTGGATAGGGAAGAAAGGCCAGATGTAGACCAGGTTTACATGAATGCGGCTTACCTGATTAATGGCAACGGCGGCTGGCCTCTAAATGCTTTGGCGATGCCTGATGGAAAGCCGTTTTTTGCAGGTACTTATTTTCCAAAACAAAACTGGATAAAATTATTAGAATACTTTGCTGATTTATATAAAAAAGAAAGACCCAAATTAGAAGAACAGGCAGAGAGTGTGGCAAAAGGAATCAGGGACATTGAAAATGTTCCACTCAATACCAATCATACTTCATTCAACAAGGATGTGTTGGATGAAATGTTTGTAAAAATGGAGCAGAAAATTGATAAAACAAGAGGTGGAACTACCGGTGCGATGAAATTTGCTATGCCATCCATCTGGGAATATTTATTACAATACCATTATTTAACCGGAAATAAAATGGCTCTTGATGTTGTTGAAACTACGCTAAATCATATGGCGTGGGGAGGAATATACGACCAGGTAGGTGGTGGCTTTTCACGATATGCCACAGATGCCAATTGGCACGCACCTCATTTTGAAAAAATGCTTTATGATAATGCGCAGCTTGTAAGTCTTTACAGCCATGCTTTTCAAATCACAAAAAATCCTTTGTACAAGAGAATAGTTTACGAAACCATTGCATTTGTAAAACGCGAACTCACCTCGCCGGAAGGTGGTTTTTACTCTTCGTTAGATGCGGACAGTGAAGGCGAAGAAGGAAAATTTTACGTATGGAGCAGCCAGGAAATTAAAGAGATATTGGGAAACGATGCTGAATTATTTTCCGATTATTTTGGAATAACTGCATCAGGAAACTGGGAGCACAATAAAAATATTCCCGATATAAATGAGGGGGAAAAAAATACAGGGAAAAAATATAATCTCACAGAAAACCAATTTGAGTCAAAGATCAATGAATTAAAAGAAAAATTGTTTCACGCAAGAGAAAAACGGGTTCGCCCACATACAGACGATAAAATATTAACTGCCTGGAATGCACTGATGTCAATAGGCCTGATTGACGCATACAAAACTTTTGGCGAAAATGATTTTCTAAAAATGGCAGAAACCAATATTGATTTTCTTGTGAAAAATGTTTCAACAACCTGGAATGGATTGTATAGAAATTACAAGAATGGAAAAGCAAATATCCCGGCATTTCTCGATGATTATGCTTTTATGATTACCGCACTCATTGATTATTACCAGGTAAGTTTTAATGAAAAATATTTGCAAAAAGCCGAAGCGATTACGCAATATACGCAGCAACACTTTTTTGATAAATCGTCAGGAATGTTTTTTTATACCGATGATCAGTATAGTAATTTAATCGCCCGCAAAATGGAAGTTGCAGATAATGTAATACCATCATCCAATAGTGAAATGGCCAAAAATTTATTGATTTTAAGCCTATACTTTGAAAAAAATGATTACGAAAATAAGTCGGTTCAGATGGTAAAAAATATAATAGAAGATGCAAAGCCGAACCTTGGCTATTACAGCAATTGGGCACAGGCATTGGCGTTACAGGTGTTCTCGCCTTTTGAAATCGCGATTGTGGGAAATGATTGGAAAGCAAAGCTTACTCAATTTCAAAAACATTATTTACCTAATTCAATTTATTTGGGAGGAAGTACTGAAGGTAGTTTTTCACTTCTTCAGGATAAATTAATGGCAGGTAAAACAATAATCTATGTTTGTAAAAATAAAACCTGTAAGATGCCGGTAGATCAGGTCGAAAACGCTTTAAGCCAAATCAGAAATCAGGCTCTTTCGAACTAATAATTTCAAAATTGAAATACTTCAAAGTCTTGTTCTTTCCTGGTAAGTAATCACCTCATCTATTATCGGCTTGACTTTTGTATTTGGTTTATTTCAGTCCGCAATTTATCTGACGGCTGAAATAATTTAAAAATATTTTCTTATAAAAACTTTTAAAAATGAAAACAGCAGGTTGGGTTTTAATCGCTATCGGGATTGTTATGATTCTCATCCAGGGATTTTCAGTTCCCGTTAAAAAGAATATAATAGATGCAGGCCCTATCCAGGTAAGTAAGACTGAAAATAAGTGGGTAGGCTGGCCAAGTTATACAGGTGGTATTCTTGCCATAGTTGGCGTGGTAATGGTTGTGGCAGGCAAAAAGCACAATTAATAAGATGAAAGCTAAGATATAATCAAAAATGCCCGTTAATAAACGGGCATTTTTATTAATAATGGGTAATGATCACAAAAGTAAAATGAGTAATAAAATGATAATTATTATAGCTCCAACTGACAAATAAATGCCGTTACTTCTTGCCTGCTTTTTTAAACCCTTCACTTCTTTCCTGAGATCTTTTTTCTCGGCACTACTTAAATTAGTCTTGTCAATGTTTTTAATCTCAACCAGTCGATTTTCAATTTGCTTAGCCATGACTTCTTTCGGGGTTTCATGTGTTGTAGCTGGATGGGGGCTGGAAGCAAACGACGGGGTAACCAATGTAATGCAAATTGCCATTGATAAAACAGGGATAATTTTTTTTAAACTCATGATAATTGTGTTTTTTTGTGTGATAAAATTGATTGGTGTAAAGATATCATATTCTGAAACCTATTGATTTAATCTTTTATTTTTTTTAAATCTGCATTGTTTTTATGCAATAGTATCATTTTACCGTTATTAATATTTTTGATTACATCAATAAAAATGCCACCTTCTATTTTAAGGGAATAGAAGGCTTCATTTCATGAATATTTATTATCAATTACTTTTCCATTTTAATCTAAAATTGCAGCGTTTGATAAAAGGGGGAAGTCCTATCTAAACAATTTGCAATATTATTGCACAGAAAAGAAGAGATTCATCTGGTGGAAATTAAATAGCTTAACAGTTATTAGTTTAAATAGTTCAGAGGTTTAGAGAAATAATCAAGGTAAATTACTTAGCTGAAAAAAAAATGATCCGGTTTTTTAAAATAGTAAAATTGATTAGAATTGGAACCTTGAATCGTACAAATAATAAGCCCTCCTGAGAACAGAAGGGCTTTAACGATTGCTTGTTATCAAAATTAAGGAACGGAAAAACCTTTCCTTTTTTTCAATTACTTAGCTTTTATTGCTGAATCTTTTTTATTAAAATTTTCTTTCACCTGGCTTTTTGCTGAATCGCTGTTTCTTTCAAGCCTTGCTTTTGCTGTATCTGCGTTTTCCTGTACCTGA
>JBDTEK010000104.1:0-14064 GCA_039922575.1 Ginsengibacter sp. | reverse complement strand
ATGAAGTGCCCAATGCATAAAGCAGGCGTGAATTACTTATCGGGTTATTAATAAAGGGGTTACCAATAATTATTTGTTTGAAGACGGCAAATATAAAATAAGCATTGGTGCCTCCTAAAAGTAAATAAAGCCACCATTGTTTAAATCTTTGTTTTTCAGAAAACAGAATTTCTGTGCTCATACTTTGAGTCTTCTTTTACTTCAAAAATAGTTTAAAGCATTTTATTCTGGCAGTATAATTGTTTCCACCTAATAGTTTGTATTTGGCAAATTAATAAAAAGGTACAATTATGTTATTTACTGGAATCACCATTGCATTTTTAGCAGCCATTATCGCTATTTTTCTGATCAGGGATTTTCAAAGAAAAAAGAAAAGTAAAATGGATTCAAATAAAAAAGAATTTGAAGAAAAAAAGGGAATTATAGATTGATTTTTGGCTATAACCGGTCATGGAATTATATACCCATTTTCTTTTCATCTTATCAATCGAAAAATAATTTCCTAAAATATTTGCTTAAATTTTATCCGGGGATGTTTATTTCGTTTCCATGTAAGTCTTTTTGTGTTTTATTTGGAAACAGGCCTGTGCTTTGTAACATAAAACCAATTATAATTACCAGTAATGCGCCGATCACATTGAGCCATAAAAAAGAAATAATATCAGCTTTATAAATTAAGCATACCAGCACTTCAGAAATGATGGCTCCATAAAAGATAGCATTTGCTTTTATATACTTAAACCAAAAAGCAACTAAGAAAATGCCGAGTATGACACCATAAAACAGTGAACCTAAAATGTTGACAGTTTCAATGAGGCTATTGCCGAGGTTGCTGGCAAACTCTGCCACTAAAATGCAGAATATTCCCCAGCAAAATGTATAGAATTTTGACATAAGGTAATCACTTTTTGGCGTTGATCTTTTCTTAATAAATCTCTTATGAATGTCAACCATCGTGCACGATGCAAGTGCATTTAAAGCCGCAGCTATGCTGCCCCATGCAGCCAGAAAGATTACTGCAATCAATAAACCGATTAATCCTTTTGGCAAATAATCAATCACAAACCGAAGGAAAATGAAGTTGGTATCATTGGTGCTTTCATCTGGTAATGCTTTCGATAAAACGACTTTATATTCATCTTTTATTTGGTCTTTTTTCACATTATCATCAGCAGAAACATTAGCGTATTGTGTTTCTAATGATACCAGCTCAGTTTTATAGTTACTTTCTTTTGCCCGTTCTATTTGTGCTTCATTAAAATGTATTGGCGCTTTATTGTATTGATAAAAAGAAAAGACCAGAACTCCTAACATTAAAATCAAAAACTGCATAGGAATTTTTACTATTCCATTCATCAATAAACCTAATTTGCTTTGCCGGTTGTTTTGTGCTGTTAGATAGCGTCCAACCTGGCTTTGATCGGTCCCGAAATAAGATAGAGCAAGAAAAAAACCACCGATAACTCCACTCCAGATATTGTATTTGTCTTTCCAATCGAATCCATTATCTGCATATCCCGTTGTAATAATATTCATCTTTCCGCTTTTGCCTCCAAGATGCAAAGCATCCAGGAAACCTATTTGATGGGGCATTAATTTTACCACCCAATAACCGGCGATTGCCATTCCGATAATAATAATAATGAGTTGTAGCTTTTGCGTATGTGCCACCGCCTTTGCACCTCCTGTTACTGTGTAAATAATGAGCAAGCCGCCCATAATAATATTGGTGTAGTAAATATTCCACCCCATCAATGAGCTTAAAATTAATGATGGAGCGTAAATGCTGATGCCGGTGGACAGTCCTCTTGAAATTTGAAAAAGAAAAGAAGTATAGGTTCTTGTTTTAAGATCAAAACGGTTTTCTAAAAATTCGTAAGCGGTATAAACTTTCAATCTGTTGAAAACAGGAACAAAAACAATACATATTACGATCATGGCAAGAGGCAATCCAAAATAATATTGCACGAATCGCATTCCATCGGTGTAGGCTTGTCCGGGTGCGCTTAAAAAGGTGATGGCGCTCGCCTGCGTACCCATGATGCTGAGTAGCACGAGGTACCAGGGCATATCGCGGTTGCTTAAAAAATAACCTTCAAGGTTTTTAGTGGTCCTGCTTTTATAAATACCATAAAGAATAATGCAAGAGAGAGTAACAATAAGAACAATCCAATCGGGAAAACTCATATTAGTTTCTTAAATTTTAAAATATGGGATATGATCTTTTAAACTGTTTAAAATTCAAATATTTAGATTCGGGTTTGCGATTTCTTTATTGAAAATGGTTTGTAATAACATAATAAAGAACTATCTGAATCAGTAAAAAAAGAATTACAATCCAATACAGCTTATTCCAATATTTCTTCTCAGATTTTTGCATAATGTTTATATTGTTTCTTTCAAAGCCGTGGCTTTCTTAGCAGCGCATTTATTATTTACCGCTATTCTTTATGAATCTCATGATCCACTATTATTTCAAAACAGGTTTTGCAATCAAATTAGCAAACAGGCGATAAGCGCCCGGAACTCCCGCAGGCAATTCTCTGAAAAAAACCAATCCTGAATAAATAAATCTTCCCTTACCGTAATCAGTATAGATAAGGCTTCCGGGCTGATCGGGTTCGCCTTTATCATGCATAGTAAATAATGCTTTATAATTCTTTTCGAAATCTGTTGCATGATAAGTACTTCGCTCCTGTATCCAATCGTTGAAATCTTTTTGCATTATTTTATTTGGATAATTCATTAAGGAATTACCGGGTTCCAAAAATGTAACGGGTGCATTTTCATCCGTAACCCTGTTGCGGGAAATGGTAAAAGGATAGGGGCCGATTTTCGCTTTTAGAGGCCCGATATTATTGTTCGTATTATACTGTACCAATAAAACGCCGCCGTCTTTTACATAATTCATAAGTACATTATAAGAATCATTTAGCCATTCATAAATATTATAAGCCCTTACTCCTGTTACAATCGCATCAAATTGCGCAAGATTATTTTCGGTTAAATCTTTTTGGGAAAGTACAGTTACCTGGTAACCCATTTTTTGTAAAGCATCAGGAATTTTATCTCCAGCTCCTGGTATGTAGCCAACCTTTTTACCAGAAATGGAAAGATCTACTTCTACGAGTTTGGAAATTGCTTTAGGAAAATAAATGATGTTGGGAATATGAGGATACAATATTAACTTTTTATAAGAATCATACACCTGATCGCCTTCAAGTGTAGACCATTTCAGGTATTCAGTATTACTTTTGTTTGGATCTTTTAAAGAATAATAATTCCCCGAATCTTTTACTGTTTTCACTACATTATTTGAATACAATTCTTTAGGTGAAATTATATTCTGCGACGAATTATTTTTGGTTATGGTCAAACTAATTTTTACCGGTTCGTTATTAACTGATAAAGCAATAGCAGGTTGAGACTCTAATTCTATTTTTGGTATAATAAAAAGCGGCTGATACTCTTCCCCTTTCACCGGATCATTTGATTTAAATTGAATAGGAATTTGAAAAACAATATTCTCTCCGTTGATATTAATTGTTACGTCAGCAAGCTCAGGATTATTTTCGGGTTTTCCGATTAATGTTTGATCGGCCACATTAAAAGAACCTTTATCCATTGGAGCCACCAACCAATAAGGCTGAGAAACTTTTGCCGTATCAGGTATCAACATATTCAATGCCTGTCCAACATTCTCATTAAAGGGCAAGGATTTATTCATCATAAATACGGTATTTCTTATTTTCACTGAAACTACACTCATACCACTTCCTGCGCGGTTATCGGCCACAAAATTTACTTTTATAGAATCGCCCTGCACTGCAAACATGGTTTTGGTTGTTGCTTCCAGATAAAGCCCTACACACTCTTTGATAATTTTTTTTACTTCTTCCATTTTTTTATTTTCCCAATAACCTGATCCGGATTTTTTTAAAAACTGGTAAATATTTAAAAGTGCCGGCAATGAATGTTCAGGATGCTGAAAAGAATAATCATTGATCACATTTCGGATCGCTTTTTCCAATGCCGGAATATTTAACCGGTTCCAATTTGTAATTACTCCATCCATTAAAGTTTTTTCAGGAGCAGAGCCTTTAATTGTTTCAAAATATTCTAACTGTGTTCCTCTTGAAGAAGGAACCCCAAAACCTTGTGTTTTGTGCTGGCTGCGACTTTCAGCGGCTATTTCACCATAGCTCATGCCTAGCAGGGAGTTATATCCACCTGCATCTATTTTAAACTGGTCTGGCTTTTCTGTATTGATGCTTCCAAAATTAAAAGTGTTCCATAATAATCTTTTTGCCTGCCAGGGTTTTACCCCAAATTTAAATTGTTCAGGAAATTTTGCAGGATCAGCGGCGGCATCGAATGCTTCACCGGCAAGGATTGCAGATGCGGTATGATGCCCGTGTCCGCCTTCACCCGTAGTAGGAAAACGGGTTATAATTACATCGGGTTGAAATTTTCTGATAACCCAAACCACATCACTTAATATCTTTTCTTTGTTCCAAAATTGAAAAGTTTCTATAGGGCTTTTAGTAAATCCAAAATCAAAAGCTCTTGTAAAGAACTGCTCCGCGCCATCAATTCTTCTGGCAGCCAAAAGTTCCTGCGTTCTTATCAAACCCAGTTCTACACCCTGTTCGTCGCCTATTAAATTTTGGCCTCCATCTCCCCGCGTCATGCTTAAATAGCCTGTTCGATAAAGTTTTCCGTCGGCGAGATACGCAAGCAATCTTGTGTTTTCGTCATCGGGATGAGCCGCGATATACAGCACTGATCCTAAAACATCGAGTTTCTTTATTTGTTCAAAGATTTGTGAAGAACTATAAGTTTTGGGAGATTGCCCAAAAGAGATAGAGGAAAAATAAAGAGAAATAATTAAAAAGAAATATTTACGCATTTTTAATTAAAATTAATTTTGCGAAAATAAGGCAATTTTAACCCTAACGCTAAAGAAGCGATCTGAGATTTAATTTGTCGTAAAGATTGCCAACTTTTAAGAAGTTATTTCAAATTAAAAATACTCTTTCTAAAATTGGCAACTTATAATCTCTGCTACAATTTGAATTGCGCCCAAAGTAACCTATTGTTCAACTCCGCTTTTATTTTTCAATAACACGATTCCGTGGTTTTAAAAAATGCATCGTTTCTACTATTTAATTTGAAGGATAAATTGCTCTCTTTTAGTAAAAATCTACCGATAGCCGATTTTGATAAAAATGAAGTATTTAATTGTAGAACATCATTCTTTTTTAAAAAACTTAATTTTGGTAAAAATTTAAAAATGAATAAAATATTCCATAACGTCTTTATCATTTTCATTTTTGCACTCTCTTCATCTTGCTCGCACCAGCAAAAATTAAACGCTTTTAAATACGGAACGAATAAAAATATAACAGTAAAAAGAGGTGCCGTTGTGTCGGCACATGCTCTTGCGAGTGAAGTGGGTGTAAATATATTAAGAGAAGGAGGAAATGCTATAGATGCGGCTATTGCTACACAACTTGCGCTGGCCGTAGTTCATCCGAGTGCGGGTAATATTGGAGGAGGTGGTTTTACAGTAATTCATCTGAAAAACGGACAAAATATTGCAATTGATTATAGAGAAGTAGCTCCGGGCCATGCTTCCAGGGATATGTATTTAGATGCAAATGGAAACCCTCAGATGAATTTATCACAGGACAGTCACCTTGCGGCTGGCGTACCCGGTTCTATAGCAGGTATTTTTAAATGTATGCAATATGCAAAATTGCCTTTCAAAAAACTGATTCAGCCCGCTATTGATCTGGCGGAGAAAGGACATGTTATTACTGAAATGGATGCAAAAGGACTTAATGAGACTCAAAATGATTTTATAAAAATGAATACTGTTGTTCCCGTTTTTGTAAAAAAAGATGGTTGGAAAGCGGGTGATACATTAATTCAAAAGGACCTTGCCAATACTTTAAAAAGAATCAGGGATCTCGGAGAAAAAGGATTTTACGAAGGAGAAACCGCAAGGTTAATTGTTGAAGAAATGAAAAGAGGCCATGGAATTATTACTTTAGAAGACCTCAAAAACTATAAGGCGAAAATTCGTGAACCAATAATTTTTGATTACAAAGGAAGTACAGTAGTTACCATGCCTTTGCCAAGCAGCGGAGGTATTATTTTGGAGCAGATGCTGAAGATGAGCGCAATGAAAAATATTGGTGATATGAAATTTGAAACCGCGCAATCTGTACAATTAATGACGGAGGTAGAAAGGCGTGCTTTTGCCGATAGGGCTAAATATCTTGGTGATCCCGATTTCTTTAAAGTGCCGGTAAAAACTTTGATAAGTGATGAATATCTTAAGAAGAGAATGAGTGATTTTGAACCTGGAAAAGCCGGAAATAGTAAGGATATAAGAGAAGGAGTAATAAAAGAAAGTGACGAAACTACTCACTTTAATGTATTGGACAAGGATGGAAATGCGGTGTCTGTTACTACTACCCTAAATGGAGGATATGGTTGCAGAACGGTGGTAGCAGGCGCGGGATTTTTATTGAATAATGAAATGGATGATTTCAGCGTGAAGCCCGGCGTGCCAAATATGTTTGGCGCCGTAGGTCAGGAAGCGAATGCTATTGCCCCAGGAAAAAGGATGTTGAGCAGCATGACGCCGACAATTGTTTTGAAAAATAATCAGCCATGGATCATTGTAGGCACACCCGGTGGAACTACTATTCCCACAAGCGTTTATCAAACTATCGTAGATATTATTGATTTCCACATGACAGCAAGCGATGCGGTCAACTTACCCAAATTTCACCATCAATGGTTGCCTGATGAACTATACGTAGAGAAAGGTTTTAATGAAATTGTGATTGAAGAATTAAAACAAATGGGTTACAAAATTGTTATGAGAAGCGATATCGGCAGAACAGAAGTAATCATGGTAATGCCTGATAAAACTATTGATGCTGTTGCAGATCATCGTGGAGATGATGCTGCAGTTGGTTATTAAGATAGCGGTAAGTTCCCGAGGTCAGACCACAGTTGTAAGATAGCTGTCGGCAGCGTCAGCAACCACTTAAGGGAATAGCAGTCAGTACTGAAATTTGTCCCTCGGTTATTGAAAATCGTGGTATACTACCGTCTATTATCTTAATTGTGAAAATGAAAAAATATTAATTATCACCGACTTTTAAAGTAGGCCTCATATTTTCATCAGCAATTTTTTCATAAACCAAAATTTTTACACTCCACTGAGGGAATGAGAAATTAAGCGCAACTTCCACTTTAAAGAGCTGCAGATCATGATTTTTTCCCTCGAGCTCTAAAATGCTTGATGCAAAACTTCTGTCCTCATCCGGTGTATCATAATTGCCTGTTAATTTGTAAGTAGTCTTATCATAAAATGCAATATTGGCGCCATTTAGCTGGCGGTAATATTGTTTGTATTTTGAAACGGCTTCTTTAAAATCTTCGGTTTGAAGCATGGTGGCCTGCCAGCTATATGAGTTTGGTTCTGAATATTTGGTAATGCTGCATTCCACAGCGCCTACCGGAATTATTTTGCTTGAAAATTCAATAGTACCTGAAGTCTGAAGAAGGGTATCACCTTTTACATTATTGAAATTCTGAAAATAATCCCGTGCTACTTTTTCTACATCTTGTTTTACGGAAGGAGTGCTTTTAATTAAATTTAATTTTGACTGTGCGGAAATTGACAACGATGTCAATAAAATTACAACGATCATTTGAAGTTTCATAAGGATTTGGTTTGGGTTTTATTTCGGTTTCAAATGCGATATTAAAACATAAAGTTTGTAGAGAGAAATTTTGTTTAATAATTTTTGCGAAAGTTTTGCATCTCTTTTAAGAATTTATATATGCTCTGTTCTCAACAAAGTCATTCCAAATAACTATAGCTTTTCTTTTTTTTGAAAAAAAGAAAAAAAATGAACGGCAAAAGCCCCGTTTGTGCCATAATGCTTAATTCATAATTTCATTTTCTAATTTTCATTTTCTAATTTTCAATTTCTGTTTCTGTTTTCTTTTCTAAAACAGAGACAAAAAATTATTCGCATGTTATTTTGATTTTGGTTATGAGGTCGCTTCGCATGGTTCAGGGATAACACGATATTCTTATCTGTGCTTTCTCTTAACAAAAACCTGCTTTAGGTAACATTTCCTAATTCCTAATTCCTGATTTCTTATTTCCCATTTTTGTCTTTTATTAAAAGTTACTAATCCTTTAACGAACTCTAAGTTTGACTAACGATGTGGTTTGATTATTTTTGCGACTAATTTTGTTTCACTGAAAAAAGTTTATAAAATATTTTTAAAATTCCTGCTGGCCATATTAGTGCTTATCATAGTGCTATGGATACTGGTGCAAACTAGCTTTTTTCAAAATTTTATAATTCACAGAGTAGCTAAAACACTCTCAAAAAATTTAAATACCACCGTTACTGTAAAGCATGTTGATCTTGAACTTTTTGATAAAATGCTGCTTCAGGGCACATTGGTTCTTGACCACAATAAAGACACTTTGCTATATGCAGGTACTGCTAAAGTGAGTATCACTGATTGGTTTTTTTTTAAGAAAAATATTACTTTAAAATACATTGGTCTCGAAGATGCAGTTGTCAATCTTAACCGCAAAGATTCCGTTTGGAATTATCAGTTCCTCCTGGATTATTTTTCAGGGCCGGCTAAAAAAAATGACACTTCAAAAAGCGTTCTCCATCTGGATCTAAAAGTAGTAAACCTAAAAAATGTAAAAATATGGCAGCAGGATAAATGGAAAGGGGAAAATATGTTGGTATCGTTGGATAAATTGAATTTACACGCAGACCTTTTCGACTTAGAGGATAAAAAAATAAATATCGGTTCTGTTGTATTAGAGAAACCGGTTTATTCTCAGTACAGTTATACAGGGTTGCGTCCGGTGGACACAACTACTGTAATTAAGCAAAGTAAAAATGAAAGCGCGGCCGGTTTGCAATGGAACCCTGATGGGTGGCGTATTTCTGTAAAGAATATTTCTTTGAAGAATGGGAGTGTGGCTATGGAAAAAGAAGGTGGCGGAGCTCCGGTACGTGGTCTTTTTGATGACAGGCATATTGTGCTTTCCTCGTTGAACGGAAATTTAAGAAATTTTGAATTAGTAAAAGATACGGTCAAATCAAATGTGGCTATTTCATTAAAAGACCGCGGAGGTTTCGTAATAAAAAAATTGAGTACTGATTACAAGCTAACTCCAAAGCTGATGGAGTTTAAAAATCTTGACCTGGTAACCAATAAAAGCCATTTGAGGAATTATTATGCTATGCACTATAATTCTTTTGACGACATGCAGGATTTCGTACATGCAGTAACGTTAGAAGGCCATTTTGTAAATAGTGAGGTAAGCAGCGAAGACCTTGCCTATTTTGCTCCTGAAACGAAATCATGGAAAACTGTTTTTTCTATAAACGGAGATGCAAAAGGCAAGGTAGATAATCTCACCGCACAGAAAATGATCATCCGGGCAGGTACCAGTAATTTTGTTGATGGAGATATCAGCTTAAGAGGTTTGCCTGATATTGAACAAACATTTATAGATTTCAGATCGCGGGAATTACGTACAAACTATAATGAATTGGTACGATTAATTCCTTCGCTCAAAGATATTACCAATCCTCGTTTGAGCGCTTTCGGGAATATTAAATTCATCGGAAGCTTCACAGGTTATATACGCGATTTCGTAACTTTTGGCACACTTCAAACTGATATAGGCGTTTTGCGAACAGACCTTCGTATGCAGGTACCGACTATAGGAAAGGCACTTTATGAAGGAAAAGTTTCAACCAGCAATTTTCAATTAGGTAAATTTATCAATAGCAGCCAGATAGGTAATATATCTTTTGATGGAAAGCTAAGTGGAAAAGGATTTAACGAAAATGATCTCAACCTTGGCATAGATGGCACCATCAGTAAAGTAGATTTCAATAATTATACTTATACCAACATCAATGCTCACGGAAATATTGTGAAAAAACTTTTTACCGGATCTGCAAGTATTGATGATGACAATATTAAGATTGACACTTTGATTGGTTCCATTAATTTCAGTAAAAAGAACCCTGAATTTAACCTGGAAGCGGATGTTCAAAAGCTTAATACAAAAAATCTCGGATTTACAAAAGACAGTATTTCTTTAACGGGTAAATTCAACCTGAATTTTACGGGTAATAATATTGATAACTTTTTAGGATCAGCAAAATTATACAATGCCGTGTTATTGGATAATGGACAGCATTTGTCTTTTGATTCCCTGGTTATAAATTCCTCTTTTGTTAATGGAAAAAAATTATTAACCATTCATACAAATGAGTTGGAGGCCAGTATTAATGGCAATTTCAAGATACTTGATCTTCCGGATGCCTTCCAGTTGTTCTTAAATAAATATTATCCTGTTTATATTAAAAAACCGCAAAAGAAGACAGGAAATCAGGATTTTACCTTTTTGATTAAAACGAAGTCAGTAAGCGATTACATCAATTTGTTTGACAAGAAAATTCGCGGGCTTGATAATTCTATTTTTATCGGAAATATAAATATCGCACAAAACACATTGAACCTGCAGGCAGATGTGCCCCAATTCAATTATAGTAATATCAGTTTCAATAATATCCATTTTACTGGCATAGGTACAGAAGATACTTTAAAGCTTACCGGCGAAATTGATGACGTAATAATTAATGATAGTTTGCATTCGCCCGGTACGAAAATAAAAGTAGTGGCAGCCAATGATATTTCTGATGTTACTATAAATGCTACTGCCAATAAAACATTAAGCGCAGCCGATCTTTCAGCACGAATTGAAACGAAGAAAGATGGATTTAGATTAACTTTTAATCCATCAACATTTACCATTAACCAAAAGAAATGGAACATACAAAAAGACGGCGAAATAGAACTAAATAAAAAAATGCTGATGGCGCATAATATTAAGTTCTCACAAAACGGGCAGGAAGTTTTTATTTCTACTACACCATCAGATATTGGCAATAGTAATGATGTAATAGTAGCGGTGCAAAATTTGATCGTAGAAGATTTTACTCCGCTATTTATGAAAACGCCCAAGGTAAATGGGTTACTTAATGGAAACATCCGTGTGAATGATCCCTTCGGGAAGATGACAGTGGAGTTTGATACAAAAATTGATCAATTTAAATTTGAAAATGATTCTATTGGAATAATTAATGCCACAGGTGAATACCTTTCGGGGCCTGGTAGCATTACTTTAAATGCCATTTCCAATAATGAATTGTACAATTTTGCGGCTGACTTTGGTTTTTCTCCTAAAGATTCTACCAATCAGTTAAGTGGCTCTGTAGTTTTTAATAACTCCGGAATTCATATTTTGGAAAAATATCTTAATAATATCTTTAGCGGAATCTATGGAAGAGCTACCGGTAAACTGACTATTTCTGGTAAAACTTCTGATCCAAAATTGACGGGCCGCATCAGTTTGGATAGTACTTCCATGACAGTAGATTATACCCGTTGCCGTTATATTCTGGCGAATAATTCTATTATCAATTTTAACCCCGATGAAATTGATTTTGGCACTATAAAAATTAAAGATACCCTTAATCATACCGCTACTTTAAGTGGCAAAATCTACCATAGTTTTTTTGATAATTTTTTCTTTAATGAACTGCATCTGAAAACAGATGCTGTCGGCAATAATCCTGCAAAATTTCTTTTACTCAACACTACATCGCGCGACAACAACCAATTTTATGGAAAAATGATAGGCCAGGCAGAGCTTTCGTTAAATGGTTTTATAACAGATATGCGTATGAATATTTCCGGTGAGCCAACTGACAGCAGCCACATTTTTTTACCTACCGGCGAAACTGTAGAAACGGGTTCTCTCGATTATATAGAATTTATAAAGTTTGGACGCGAAATGAAAGCAGATTTACGCGCACGTGAAAATTCAAACATAAAAGTGGATATGGAAATTACTGCCAATCCTTTGGCAAAAATTGATGTAATACTTGACGAGACAACCGGCGATGTAATAAAGGCACAAGGAAGCGGAAAATTAAATATTACCGTCGGCACCAAAGACCCATTAACGATAAGAGGAAGATATGATATTGAGCAAGGTGAATACACTTTTAATTTTCAGACCTTTTTAAAAACACCGTTTACACTACAGCAGGGATTTATAGAATGGCAGGGCGATCCGTATCTTGCTAATTTAAATATAGATGCCGTTTATCGCGCAGAAAATGTAAGCCTTAATAACATTCCAACAAGCTCGGGATTTACCAATACGAAAGGTGACGTGGATATTATTTTTAAACTGAGGGGAACGCTGAAGGAACCGCGCCCGGAATTTGAATTTCAATTTCCTTTTGATAATCCACTAAAATCTGATCCGATAGCCAATGAATATTTAAAAACACGCTATGCGGCTGATAAAAATGAATTGAATAAGCAAGTAACTTCCTTGTTACTATTTAATACTTTTATGAGTAATGATCAAAATTTACTGAATAGTAATAATACAGTGAATTTTGCCACCCGAAGTGTAGGTCAATTATTATCATCTACTCTCTCATCATCACTTAATAGCTGGCTTCAAAAATTACTCAATTCTAATTCCGTAAACCTTTATACTAATATCAATACATCGGATTTTAATTTTCAGCGTGGCGGCACACAAAAAGAACTTCAAAACGTGGGTAATTTTGGGTTGAAATCTTCTTTTTTGAACAATAAACTGCTGGTAACAGTTGGCGGAAACGTTGACTATCGGTTAACCCAGGCTGTCGCCAACTCCAATTCAAACTTTCTGTTTACCCCGGATGTTTCTTTTGAATATTTGATAACGCCTGATGGAAGATTAAGGGTAATTGGATTCAACAGAAGCGATGCCGATCCGGGTGATATTGCCGGAGTTACACGTCGCAACCGTACTGGTATTCAGCTATCTTACCGGAAAGATTTTGATAGTTTTAAAGAATTCTTTACTAATGAGAAAAGGAGAAGAAGGCAGTAGATGGGGTATCGTGAATGGGCAATCGTGAATCGTGAATCGTGAATCGTGAATGGTGAATGGTGAATCGTGAATGGTAAATCGTGAATGGTGAATGTCGTGAATGGTAAATCGTGAATGGTAAATCGTGAATGGTGAATGTCGTGAATGGTGAATCGTGAATGTCGTGAAGGGTGAATGTCGTGAATCTTGAATGGTGAATCGTGAATTGGAGTTTAAACTCAACTTCTCAACATCTCAACAATTAAACAATTCAATGACAATTTTCTTCTTTTTATTGAAGTGCATTTTATTATTTACAAAATAATTAGTTGTATAAGAGACTAATCACATATCTAATAGAGGAATTTTAATCGCACTAAAGAGAAAAAGTTTCAACGATTGAAGAAGAAAAGGAAACAATATTCATTATTTGTTTTAAATACCAACTCAAAATTTATTCCCCATGAACTCCAATCTGGTAATTTATTTTTTTTACTAATTCATTAGAATCAAAGGGTTTTGCAACAAAATCGTCAGCCTTACAAAATTTCATAACATCGTGTGAATTAGTATGAGCAGAAAACATAATAATTGGGATATTCTTTGTTTCTGGTGTGGATTTCAATGCGTTACATACTTCTATTCCATCAATTCCTGATAAAAAAACATCTAAAAGTATCAATTGTGGCGCATATTTTTTGGTTTTGGCCATTACTTCTTCTCCTTTTAAAGTAGTCATCACATCAAACCCATACCTTTTTAATATTGTTTCTACTACCCAAAGTATGTCGCTATTATCATCAACTATAAGTACTTTTTTCATATTCTTGTTTAATTAATAATTCAAAGCACGGCATCAATAATTGAACCATTTATTTAGTTATGCACATTAATTGTTTTATTGTGGGCAATTCGTTTTTTCGTTCTTACAGTGGATAACTGCTGAAATGCGATCAAAGGCATAATTTATAAATCATTTTAAATAAGTAAAAGGTTATATGTTATATATCCATGACGGGAAGTTCAAAATAGAAAGTGCTTCCCTT
>JBDTEK010000103.1:0-14496 GCA_039922575.1 Ginsengibacter sp. | reverse complement strand
ACTGTGGACAAATAAACAATGCAGATTTCTAAATTAAAGTTGGAAGTGATTTTAAATAAAATTGATTTACCAAATCGCGGATGGTCATTCAATTCTTATTCCGGGGAGAATGAACAAATATTAGGAGGAAAAAAAAGAGTATATAAAATTTATCTGTTAAAAGTAACAGGCAAACAAGATCTTGGATCAATGAAGCAAATCGATTTAAAATTAGCGCATTTTATAGATTACAATCGTGTTTTTGATTAAGCTCAATTAGATATATTGATTGCTAAAGCCACCCCTAATTTATCTAAAATAGAAATGTAGATAATTGGATTGAACAAATCCGGGGAGGAGGTTTGTATGAATAGTGTTTTACCTGGCACTTCTTTTTTGTATCAGGCTGCTTAAAAAAGATGATCCGCAATATTTTAATGTTATTGAATACTTTCAATATTTTCCGGAAAGTAAAATTCAATTACATCTCTCTTCCATAGTTGTTTCGGAATATCCAGTAAAAGATGATGTACAAAATCTTCCTTTTCGCTTAAAAATTATTCCGGCTGAAAAATGTAAGAGAGCATCTCTATAAGATCATCACGCTCTGCTTTGGAAATGGAACCTATCTTTTTTTTCAATCTTGCTTTGTCAAAGCACTTTAGCTGATCCACTACTATCTGGCCGCCTTTTTCGCCAAAGCCAGCATCTATCCGGGAAGGATAATTTCTAAGAGTGCTGGTAAGCGGTGCCACAATAACAGTAGCATACAGGTCATTTATAATATTATTCGAAACCACTACCGCTGGCCGCGATTTCTTTATTTCTGAGCCAACTGCCGGATCAAATTCCACAACCCATACTTCAAATTGTCTAATGGTTTTTATCATGTCCATTCTTTTTCTTCCTTTTCAGTCAATCTGTTTCCCCAAACGCTTTTTTCCGGTGTTTGTCCTTGTTTAATAGCAGCTTTTATCTGTTTTCTCCATGTGCTCAGGTCTCTGTTTAATGGCCTTCTTCCAGTAACAGGTAATATTACAATGGCATTATCACGTGCTTCAATAATAATATCTGAAGAGTTACTAATACCAGCCTGACTAAGCAGCTTTTTATTGAGTATTACGCCAAATGAATTACCTATCTTTTTTAAATTGGTTTGCATTGCAAAATGTTTCAACAAATTAAAAAGTGTAATAACAGCAGCCAAATGTTTTTATTAAAAAAATCTTTTAAATAAGGCATTGAGCAAATTATTTCCTGACAGTATTTTGCTCCCTGTATTCATTAGGCGCGCAATTGTATCTTTTTTTAAATTCTCTGAAGAAATAAGATTGATTATTAAAGCCAGTCTGATAAAAGATTTCTGTTACATTTAAATTGGTAGAGATAAGAAGACGGGCCGTATGTTTTAGGCGGATGTGTTTAATAAATTCGCCGGGCGTCATTCCGGTAAGGGTTTTTAATTTGCGGTACAATTGCATCTTGCTTATGCAAAATGATTTTTCAAGAAACACAGCATTTAATTCAGGGTCAATAAGATGTTCTTCAATTACCTGCACCAGTTTGGTTAAAAATTCTCTATCTCCTTCAGGCATCTCAGTTTCGTTAAGCAAATCAGCAGAGGAATTGCTCTTAAAAATATCATGTAATTTCTGATGGTATTCTAATAATTTTCGAATTCTCACTTTTAGGTGTTTCGAATTAAATGGTTTCGGGATATATGCGTCAGCGCCTGCTTCATATCCTTCAATACGATGTTCTTCACTACCCTTCGCTGTAAGCAAAATAAAAGGTATCTGGCAAGTTGCTGTATTATTCTTTATTTTGTTGCATAGGTCCAATCCATTCATGTTCGGCATCATTATATCGCAAATAACAATATCCGGGAATACTTTGTCAATCAGGTCAAGCGCTTCCCGGCCATCTTCCGCTTCATATACAATGTAATCGTCTTTTAAAATGTCTTTTAATAAAAAACGGATCTCCGGTTCATCTTCTACAACCAGTACCTTTTTCTTATTCTCGTCAAGGAGGTCTTCAAGAATGGCATCTTTATTATTTTCTTTGGTAGAAACGGGACGATCTGTTTCACTATATGAAGTGATGGTTTGGTATAAATAGGATGGCTGATCACTTATCATATTTTTATTCACTTCTACATTTTTGATTTCAACAGGTAATGGAAGAAATACTTTAAAAGAGATCCATCCATCTTCACTAAAGGCATTAATTCTTCCATTCAGCATCGTAACCAATTGTCTTGTAAAGGCGAGGCCAATACCGGTTCCGAATTTATCTGACTTTACATTATTTTTAATCACATAGAATTGATCAAATAGCTGACTGAGTTGTTCAGCAGAAAGCTCAATGCCGGAATTAGAAACCGTGATTTCAAGCTCTTTATTGATTTTGTTTTCGTTTGCCGCAAAAACTATTTGTTCATTTTTCCCCGAATATTTGAATGCATTGGACAAAAGATTGAAAATAATTCTCTCGACTTTATCTTTATCAACCATTCCGGTCATATTGGAATTGATATTTAATTCATAATGAATTTCATGCTGCCCGCTTAAAGTAACGAAGGGATTTGCGAGGTTGCTTAATAACTCCGTTATGTCTGCATAACAGTATTGATTTTCAATAAAACCGGCTTCTCCTTTCCTAAATTCCAAAAGCTGATGTACCAGGTAAGTAAGTTTGGACGCCTGCTGATGTATTAAGGATAAAAAATAAGATCTTTCTTTATTGGGCTTACTATTTAAAGGCTTCTCTATAAATCGTTCAGCAGCGCCCATGATGAGTGTCAATGGCGTTTGTAATTCATGTGCTATGTTAGTAAAAAACCCAAGCCTGTTCTGGTGTATCTCATCTTCTTTTGCACGCAAAAGATGCTCTACTTCTAACTGGTGTTTTGCTTGCAATTTATTTTTTCTATACTTGTAAATAATATAAATTATTGCTGAAGCAAATAAAGCATAAACTAAAAATGCATAAGGAGTAAGCCAAAAATATTGTTTTACTTCAGCGGTAAGCAAAGGCATTTCCTTAGTCCAGGAACCTTCGCCATTGCTCCATTTGATTTTTAAAACATAATTACCCGGCAAAATATTACTATACATTATCTTTCCGGAAGTGCCGGCATAATGCCATACTTTATCATATCCTTCAAGGTACCAGGCATATTCGCATTTATCGGCATTCAAAAAGCTGAGCGCCTTAATGTTCAGTTCAAAAAAATTATCCTTTCTGCTTATTGAAAAATCAAGTGGCTTGCTACCTATGTCTTTCATTACTACAAATCCGTTTTCCTTTGTTTCTTTACCACCAATAGAAATATCGGATATAAATAAGGTAGGAAGCCAGTTTGTTTTGTGTATGTTTTGTGGCAAAAAATTATTGAACCCATAAGTGCCGCCAAAAAATAAATTATCTGATTTGTCTTTCCAAACAGCCCCATCACAAAACTCATTACTTTGTAATCCATCTGATTGCTGATAATAAGATACTTTAAGATCTCCGGGATCTACTTTCGCAATTCCCTTATTTGTGCTCACCCAAATTTGTTGTAGCCTGTCTTCTTCAATAGCATGAATTGTATTGTTGGGCAATCCATTTAAAGTAGATAATTTCTGAAACACAGGCTCCCGCTTCAATGCATCGCTATTATTGATCAGATTAAGCCCATAACTGGTGCCAACCCATATCCTGTTACGACTGTCTTTAAAAACAGAAAGCACATCATTATTAGACAAACTTCCTTCGTAAGTAAAAGCTTTGAAGTTTTTAAACTTCATTGTTTTTTTATTTAATAAACTTAGCCCGCCATATCTGCATCCGATCCACAATTGGTTTTCATCGCCTGCAGTGAGTGAATAAATGATATCATTAGCCGGGCCGGTATCACTACTATTAAAAGTAAATTTTTGTAAAAAAGTCACAGAAAGATTCCCTTTCTGGTCGCTATTAATTTTTAAATGTATCAGTCCGTAACCACTGGTGCCTAACCATAATGAATTATCTGTATCCTGGAATATTGCATACACAGAGCCAAACTCCGGCCACGCATCATTTCCTTTTATAGAGGACCATTTATTGAATTTTTTATTCTTCTGATCGTACACTCCAATACCTTTGCCATCTGTACCGATGTAGATCAAATCATCATTTCCCTTTTTTAATGCATACACTGCATTGTTGTCTAATTCTTCCGGCGCCAAAAAATATTGCTTCTTTATTGAAGTACTTTTTGTGGCCCAAAAATTTTGATATACAATGATACCGCTTCCTTTGGTGCCCACCCACAAATTCCCATTATCTTCACAGAAAGCCCTCACAGATTTATTGTAGGGCATACCATTTTCAGAAGTGGTTACCGTACCGAAAGATTTTGTTTTTGGATAAATTTTCAGGATGCCATTACCATCCGTCCCAAACCATAAAATATCTTCGGTGCCCAACGCCCATGAAGTAATTTTTACATCCCGCATTTGTTTGGCCTCAGCCCCAAGAAATGTAGATGGCAGGAAATTATTATCAAATACGCCGTACCCTTTGGAAGCCCATCCCAGTAAATAATGATCCTTGTAAAAGATGATCGAATTAAGGCTGTGCGGCATTTGCATCACCAGTTTTCGTTCAAGTGTGCCGGTGTTTACTGAAAACAACTGATCATCTGCTGTAGTAAAAACAACTCCATGATTAATTACAAAAAGATTGATGATATCTTTTTTTTCCTGGAAAGTGTATAGTAATACAAAAGAGTTTTTATCGCGCACACACACATCCAGTTGTCCGTTACTGTTTAATAGCCATAAATGATTGGCGTCATCAAAAGTGATCTTTATTATTTTAGACTTGCGTTGGGGAAGTTTGCATGTCCGGAAAGTATCCGAGGCAGCATCATAATAATTAAGACCACTATTTTGGCTAAGACAATAAACAGTACCTGCGCCATCCACAGCAATCGAATATTCCTGTTCGCTTACTTTGCCTTCCCGGTATTGTTTATAAAAATAGTTGTAAAATTTGCCCGTCCGCTTTTCATACCGTGAAATTCCTTCGATGGTACTGATCCATATATTTCCGTTTTTATCTTCGGTTATATTTTGAATCACATTGTTGCCAATACTTTTAAAATCATTTTCTTTACTATAATTAAATACACGAAAAGAGGAGCCGTCATACATATTCAATCCGTCCCAGGTGGCCACCCACAATAAATTATCGGCATCATTAAATAGTTTATTAATTGAACTATTGGAAAGGCCATCGCGATTATCATAATGTTGGATAAAAAATGGGTCTGGCGGCAACGCAGCAGTCTCTGTTATAATAAAAATCAATAGCAAACAGATACTTTGGGTGCGAAAAAATCTGTTCATTATATTAATCGTCTCATGCGAAAAGACTGAAAGTTTCATTTAAATTTCCGGCTTTTTAATTTAATAAATTTAATGGATTTTAAGCAGTTTGATACATCTCATTTACACGGGGTAAAATTCAAAATGTCGCCAAGGTTGCCAACCTTAAAAACTTCATTCCTACATTTACAAACACTTTTTTCAAGGTTGGCAGCCTTTACACGCTAATAAAAACTCCTTTGTAAAACATTCAATTAAAATAACATCACAGGGCTTATCAAATGGCATTACGGCAAATGGGATTTTGCGGCCAACCAAATTAAATCACTCATCAAATTGATCATCAATTCCGCTTTTTTCTTTAATTAAAAAAATAGAAATTAAATTTTATTATCTGGGTAAAAAGAAAATATTTTTTAAAAAAATTCTCCGGTTTTTTGCGCCGGCATTTTACAATTTTTAGTTCCGTTAATGTGTATTTTTAACATAATCATAAAAATTTTATAATTTTTTTATGAGAAAACAATTTTTGTATGATAAATAAATGTAGATTCACACTTTAGTTTTTTATTAACACTCATATTAACTACTTGATTATGAAACAAAAACTGCTACTCAGTAGCCTTTTAGTGCTATTCTGTTTTCTGCAATCAATGGCACAACAGCGGACAATTACAGGAACCGTAATTTCTTCGGACGGAATTCCTCTTCTTGATGCCTCTGTAATTGTGATTGGACAGAAGACAGGCGTAAGAACTGGAAGCGATGGCACATTTTCCATTAATGTTCCTGCCAATGCAAAGCAACTTCAAATAAGTTATGTAGGTTCTACCACACAAACGGTGGATATTTCTTCCACTTCCAATGTAACTGTTACTTTATTAACCTCATCACATGAACTTACTGATGTGGTAGTTATTGGATATGGTACAGCGAGAAAAAAAGACTTAACCGGGGCTGTTTCTTCTATTAAAGAAAAAGACTTTAACCAGGGAGTCATTACATCCGCAGACCAGTTGCTTCAAAGCAAGGTGCCTGGTTTGGAAATAACTGACAACAGCGGTCAGCCTGGTACTGTTACTACTGTAAAAATCAGGGGTAATAATTCTATCAGAGCTGGTAACAATCCATTATATGTTATTGATGGAGTTCCATTAGATGGTAGATCAGCAAGACCAAGCGTTACATTAGGTACCGGTGGTTTTGGTGTCACACCGGATGTGAATCCATTGCTATATATTAATCCAAATAATATCGCTCAGATAGATGTTTTGAAAGACGCTTCTGCAACAGCCATTTACGGTTCGAGAGGCGCAAACGGTGTAATTGTAATTACAACAAAAAAAGGGACTTCCGGAGCTACTAAACTTGAATTCAATACTAGCTTTTCAACTACTGCTGGCTATATGAAAAGGTTTGATGTTTTAACTGCCGGCCAATTCCGGAGCGCTCTCAAAAAATATAGCCTTGACACATTATCAATTTCACTTGATAAAGGAAGTTCAGTAGATGCACTGAAAGCAATTACTCAAAATAATTTATCACAAAATTATAGCCTCGCATTTAGTGGTGGTAACGAAACCGGCAAGTTCAGGGCGTCATTTCTGGGTTCTAACGTAAATGGGTTCATTAAGAACACTAACCTTGATAGATATTTAGGGACCTTTACCGGGCAGTATAATTTTTTGGACAAGAAACTTAGTATAGATTTTAATATCATTGCCGCACATACTTCTGATAATGCTACTTTAATTTCCAGCACTGCCGGTTCTCAAGGTAACCTGATGAGTTCAGCCTTAAGTTGGAACCCAACTACACCATTCACTGATAATACTGGTAAATTTACTTATCCAACAAACGGATCAGGAAATCCTTTGGCAATATTAGCAGCAATGTCTGATAAAACAAACGTAAATACTTTTTTAGGGAATATTTCTGCCGGTTACAAAATTTTACCAGGCCTTGAGTACAAATTTTTGTATGCAATAAATCATTCCGCAGGTAAAAGAAATACTAATGTTGCTGGTTTCCTTGCTGGTTATCCCGGAATAACAGGTTTGGGATTTGGAGCTATTTCTGATCAAATTTTAACCTCTCAAACTTTTACTCATACTCTAAATTATCAAACTAAACTTTCCGACAACCTTAATTTTAGCGCTTTAGCAGGTTATGAATATTGGAAATCAGATTTTTCTAACTCTTCCTTTACAGCTTCTGGTTTTAATACCAACCTGGATCAGATGAACGAGGTCCCATTTCTTTACACCAGCATCATGGCCGATGGTAATGTACAAAACCTACCTTCTACCTATGTGGATCCTACAACGGAGCTTCAATCTTATTTTGGAAGGGTCAATTTTAATTATTTAGACAAATATTTAATAACAGCAACAATCAGGGGCGATGGTTCCACTAAATTTGGGAAAAATAATAAATATGGCTATTTCCCTTCTGTAGGCGCAAAATGGATTCTAAGCAATGAGGATTTCATGAAAAATAGTTCCTTGTTCTCAACACTGGCATTAAGAGGATCATGGGGAATTACAGGAAATCAGGAATTCCCTGCCGGCGCTTCTCAAGAGCAATTTGGTTTTTCAGCCTACAATACAGCAAGTCAACAAAATGTTGCTAATCCTAATCTGAAATGGGAATCAACAACGTCTTATAATGCAGGACTTGATTTTTCTTTTTTGAAAGGAAGGTTATCTGGCTCATTCGACTACTATAATAAAAATACGACTAACATTCTTTTTCAAAGCACCGCTATACAACCTGCCCCCAGTTCGATTTACTACATCAATATTCCAGGGAACCTTACTAACAAAGGTGTTGAGTTAGGACTAACGGGAGCTATCATTGAAAAGGAAAATTTCGGCTTGAATGTAGGAGTTAATATTTCTTACAATAAAAATTTATTACAGAATTTCTATGCTCCAGGGACAAAGAATCCATTATCAATCATAACCGGTCAGATTAGCGGCCAGGGAGTATCAGCAGCTCTTTCTCAAATAATTACAAATAACCAGCCTGTAAATGAATTCTACGTCAAACCTTTTGGCGGATTTGATAGCAGTGGTGCTCAAAAAATTGGTGCTAATCCCACTTTTTCCGGCGACCCCAATCCGCATACATTGTATGGCGTAAATATTGATCTGCGTTATAAAAAACTTTCTTTCACTATTAATGGTGGTGGAGCAGGTGGGTTTGTTATTTACAATAATACTGCTACCACTATTACTAATATTTCAGGCATTATTGGTGGTAGAAATATAGATGTGTCAGCATTCAATTCAAAAGAATCGCCAAGAAAAAGTGGCGTCGGAGTATCTTCAAGATTTTTAGAGAACGGCAATTACTTTAAATTGAGAAATGCTACCCTTCGTTACAGTTTTGGAGATGTTGGTAAATATCTAAAGAAATTAGATGTGTTTGTAAGTGGTACTAATTTATTTGTAATTACAAAGTTTACTGGATTTGATCCGGAAGTTAACGTAGATAAAAGTAATAATGGTTATCCTTCCAGATCAATAGAGTATGTTCCATATCCAACCCCAAGGATTATTTCATTCGGGGTTAATTTCAATTTATAATTAAATTCTAAAATTAAATTTATGTTACGATATAAAAAGGTTATTGCGCTTGCACTTCCTCTCTCCATATTGATTGCAGGATGCACTAAACTGGATGAAAAGCTAAATTCAAGATTGACCAATTCACAAACATCAACGGCTCTTGGAGCTGGGGGTACGGGCCTATTATTACAAGCTGCTTATGCGGATATTGCCGGCACCTTTAGTAGCCAGGATCAGGTGTTTTCTTTGCAGGAAAATACTACTGATGAATCATTAGTACCAACAAGGGGCAGCGATTGGGATGATAATGGTGTATGGCGGGTATTACATGCACATACCTGGAATGCAGACCATCAACAACTTCTGAATGTATTTAACAGTCTGAATAAATTAAATTTTGACGCAACTAATGTTCTTGCTTTCAATCCTACAAAACCGCAGGCCGCAGAAGCAAGATTTTTAAGAGCCTTGTCACTTTACTACATATTGGATCTTTATGGCCAGTATCCGTTTAGAAATCCCGGAGATAATCTATTGAATGCTCCTGAAGTTAAAACAGGTTCTGCCGCCATAGATTTTATTATTTCTGAGTTAACTGCGATTTTACCGGATTTGGATCCTGCCAATCCTAAAACACGCGCAACGCCGGACGCTGCTAATGTATTACTAATGCATTGCTATCTGCAAAAAGGCACTTTTATTAATAGAGCTGCTCCTACTTTTGACGATGCAGATATGCAAAAAGTAATCACAATTGGAACTTCCATTATTAACAGTGGCAAATATTCTTACAATAAAAACTATTTTGATAATTTCACTGTAGACAGTGGGTCTATATCAAAGGAAGGAATTTTTCTATATCCCAACCAATCCGGGGTATCTACAAATCATGCAAACATAGAAGCACGCTGGATGATGACCTTACATTATAATTCATATACCCCATCTGCTCCAAATGCAGGCTGGAATGGATTTAGTACCATAAGTGATTTTTACAACACATTTAGTCCAACCGGGATAACTACCTATGGCCCCGCTGATACCTTATTAGATAAAAGGATCGGTGGTAGATATAATGTAAACTCAACTCCGTTCTCCGGTATAAGACCAGGTTTTTTAGTAGGCCAGCAATACGATGAAAAGGGCGTGGCAAGAAAAGACAGAAAAGGAAATCCTTTATCTTATACCCCGCAGATATCTGACAATATGATTGAAAATGGTTCAAATTTAGAAGTAACAGGTATCAGAGTAGTTAAATATGTACCTGATTTTACAAATTCTGGAAAATTCTACTCTGGACCAGCCGGGAACTGGCAAATGATATTTAGGTATCCTGATGTAGTTTTAATGGTAGCTGAAGCTAAAATGAGAGCCGCTTCTCCTGATAACAACGGTGCTTTAGCATTAATAAATGACCTTAGAGTAGTAAGAGGAGCGTCCACAGTTACCTCTATGCCTCTTGTTAATCCAAACAAAGTTAATGACCCAAACACTCTTTTAGCTGAAAGAGGAAGGGAATTATATTGGGAAAGTTATAGAAGGACCGACCTACTCCGTTTTGGAGTTTACCTTAAACCCTGGGGTCTGAAACCAACGGACGATCCGAAAAACCTGGTTTTTCCAATACCGTCACAAGCCTTAGCTGCTAACCCCAACTTAAAACAAAACCCCGGATATTAATCCAAACTCATTTATACATTAAAAAAAGGCCACTTTTAAATAAGCGGCCTTTTTTCATTTTAAAAACTTTGTAGTACCCATTATTCTTTTAATAAAATGATGACAAAACGAAATATTCCGCCCTATTTCCAAACAGATACTTTACATTTGAAGGCGCTCACTTTTTTATTAATTCTCTTTAATAAATTATATCTAAATTCCCTGCTGATTCAAAAAATTTCGATGAAACTCTTCTTCCGTATTATTCCCCTGATATTTCTGTTTTTGTCATGCAAATCAAAAACTCAAAAACCCTTATTTGAATTGATGCCTGATACAGGAATCAACTTCAATAACGAAGTGCAGGATCAGGAAATCAATAACAGTTTTCTTTTTCGCAATTTTTACAATGGGGGCGGAGTGGCTATCGGCGATCTCAATAATGATGGCTTAGCAGATGTAGTTCTCACTTCTAATATGGGAGAAAACAAATTATACCTTAATAAGGGTAATTTTAAATTCGACGATATCACTCCAAAATCTGGCTTTAAACAAGATAGCATGTGGAGTACCGGAGTTGTATTGGTTGATATTAATAATGACGGCTGGCTCGATATTTATATTTGCAATTCCGGAAATATGGAAAACGGGAACAGGAGAAATAAGTTATACATCAATAATCACGATCTAACTTTTACGGAATCTGCTGCCAAATATGGTTTGGACATAGTTGGCTATTCTACCCAGGTTTCTTTTTTCGATTATGATGGTGATGGAGACCTGGATTGCTTCATGATCAATAACAGCCCCATTCCGGTAAATACCCTAAATAATGCCAACCGCCGCGACCTTCCCGATTCTCTATGGAATGTGGCTAATTTTCTGAAAGGTGGTGGTAATCATCTTTACCGCAATGATAACGGGCACTTCACGGAAGTGACTCAGCAAGCCGGTATCCACAGCAGTTTAATAAGTTTTGGTTTAGGTGTATCTGTAGGAGATATCAATGGTGATGGCTGGCCCGATATTTATGTTTCCAATGATTCTTACGAAAGGGATTATCTGTACATTAATCAAAAAAACGGAACCTTCAAAGACGAAGCAGACGAATGGCTTCAACACATGAGTATGTCATCTATGGGAGCGGATATTGCGGATATTAACAACGATGGATATCCGGAAATATTTACCACCGATATGCTTCCGGAAGATGATTACCGGTTAAAAACAATGGGCTCTTTCGATAATATTGATCTGTTCAACAGTAAATTGAAATCAGGGTTTTCTTACCAATATGTAAAGAATTGTTTACAGTTGAATAATAAAAATGGAAGATTTCTGGAAATTGCCAATTATAGCGGCGTTTCTGCTACAGACTGGAGCTGGGGTGCATTGCTTTTTGATGCGGATAATGATGGGTTCAACGACATATACGTTTGTAATGGAGTAAACCGCGACGTAACTAATCTGGATTTTATGGATTTTTTTGCTAATGATGTTTACCAAAAAATGGTATTAACCGGTAAAAAAAAGAGTGTGGATGAGGTGTTGAAAAAAATACCACAAACTCCTATGGTCAATAAAGCTTTTAGAAATCTTGGGAATCTGAAATTCGAGGACGCAGGAGTGGCATGGGGATTTACGCAACCTTCATTCTCTAACGGTGCCGCTTATGGAGATTTAAATAATGATGGCACTTTGGATTTAATAGTTAATAACGAAAACGGCCCCGCATTTGTTTACAAAAACAATTCACGTGAAATAAATAAAAATAATTTTATTGGTATTTTTTTAAAAGGAAGTGCAACAAACACCTTCGCAATTGGCAGTAAAGTAACCGTTTATGCCGGTAATCAAATTTTTAATAGAGAAGTAGTTCCGAGCCGCGGCTTTCAATCTTCTGTGGACTATAAACAAATAATCGGATTAGGCAAATTAGCTAAAATCGATTCGATGATCGTCACCTGGCCCGACCGCACGTTTTCCAGGTTTCATCATCCGCCAATAGACACCGTATTGGTAATTCAACAACCGGGCAATAATAATAATAAAATATTGCCCGGCCCCGTTGCTGAAGCACCGGCGGCAACACTTTTTAAAACTGTAAAAAGCATTTTTGAAAAACACCGGGAAGATGACAACATTGATTTTTACTACGAGAGAAATATTCCTGAAATGCTTTCCAGGGAAGGTCCGAAGGCTGCAGTTGGGGATGTAAATGGTGATGGGCTGGAAGATATTTATATTGGTGGCACAAAAGGCCACCCGGGTCAAATATACCTGCAAACAAAATCAGGAGATTTTATTAAAAAGGAAGAACCTGTTTTTGATCAATACAGTGATTTTGAGGATGACGCCGTTTTATTTTTTGATGCGGATAATGATGGAGACCTTGATCTTTTTGTGGGTCCCGGAGGTAACAGTAACCAGTCAATAAGCCGGCAAATGCAAAACAGATTATATAAAAATGACGGCAAAGGAAATTTTACAATTGATGTGAATGCATTTCCTCCAAATGGAATGAACACAGGCATAGCCATTGCTTATGATTTTAATCATGATGGGTTTCCGGATCTTTTTGTGGGCGGAAGAAATTTCCCCAGAGAATATGGCGTTTCACCCTCAAGTTTTCTATATATAAACGATGGCAAAGGCCATTTTACAGATATTGCTGAAACAAAAAATCCTGATATCGCCAAAATAGGAATGGTAACCGGAGCAGTGTGGGCGGATGTTTCAGGAGACTCAACCAAAGAATTAATTATAACGGGTGAATGGATGGCGCCAAGAATTTTTTCTTATAAAGGCGACCGGTTTATTGAGATAAAATCCAACCTGAATCATCTTTTTGGATGGTGGCAAACTGTTACGTCTGCGGATGTAAATGGTGATGGAAAAATGGATTTGATTTTCGGAAACATTGGCGAAAACTTTTATTTGCGTCCTGATTCGGCCAATCCTGTAAAGTTGTGGATCAATGATTTTAATCAAAATGGAAGCCTGGACAAAATTCTTACTTATACTATCAATGGAAAAGACATGCCGGTATTTCTAAAACATGATTTGCAGGATCAGATACCGGCAATAAAAAAACAAAATTTAAAGCATGAAGACTATGCAAGAAAATCAATCCAGGAATTATTTTCTCCTGAAATAATAAAAAACTGTACAGTAAAAAAGTTTAATTATTCTTCTTCTATTGTGGCGATTAACAATGGAAATGGAAATTTTACCATACAAAAATTACCGGTGATGACGCAACTATCATCCGTAAACGCAATTCATTGCATGGATGTAAATCATGATGGAGCAATGGATTTAGTTTTGGGTGGCAACTTATATTATTTCCTTCCACAGTTTGATCGGTTAGATGCCAGTTTTGGCGATGTTTTACTAAACGACGGTAAGGGTAAATTCAATTGGGTCGGACAAAAACAATCTGGATTAAATGTTCAGGGAGTAGTCAGGGATATTGTAGAAATTCCGGGAAAAGAAGGTCCATTAGTTTTGTTTTTGCGAAATGACGATTTTCCGGTGATGTATAATTTGAGAAGTACACCACCGTCACCGAAAACATCATCCGCAGCTTTAATGAAAAAATCAAAAACGGTTTTAAAACAAAATGAAATCAAAAAGACTTCAAAATAATTCTGTTTTTAAATTCGTGCAATTTGTGAAAAAAAATCGTGTAATTGATTCAAGTTTAAATTAGTGTTATTCATGGAAAAAATTAGTGTTATTTCGTTCTTCGGCAAATTTTGTGGAATAGGATTTTTATTTTTTCCAATGATGACTGCTTTAACCTTAGTAGAAAAGCTATGAAATACAGATATAAACCTTATTACTTATCGCTGACATGCCGATTATAATAAGGCAATAAGGTTTGGTAAACTATATATCTGGGTTTTCTACTAAGGTTAACAACC
>JBDTEK010000102.1:0-4588 GCA_039922575.1 Ginsengibacter sp. | reverse complement strand
TTAATGCAAATCGATGCATAGTAACCAAACGGCTGTACGTTTCCCAATATCAGTAGAAAATTTTTCAAGACCAGGAATGGGATAACCAACCACCTGTTGAAATCCCTTAAAAGTAATATCTCCGCCTCTGATTGTGCTGAAAAAATTCAATTTCTTTTCCTTTCATTTCAGCTTTACTTAATAAACATTTCAATGTGGAAATTTTCCTAAAGTATTTTCTTTTTACCAATCTTGCTGGTAGTCCCATACTATTTTATTAGTTAATAACTTTCAGGTCTTCACAAATGATATGCTGTTTTTCCAATTCAAAGATTTTAATTTGCAAAGATATTTGAATTGCAGGAAGCAAGAAGCAGATTGTATATGGCTGATTGCTGATCTCTTAAAGAATAAAATTATGACTGAAGAAGAAATACCTGAAGAAGGAGAAGAACTTTTTGAAGGAGAAACTATTATCTGCGCCAGAGGTCAGGATCCTTTAAGGATTGATAAATTCCTGATGAACCGTATTGAAGGCGCAACACGCAATAAGATACAGCAGGCAATAGAGGCGGAAAGGGTTTTGGTAAATGAAAAACCTATTAAATCAAATTATAAAATACGGCCTGAAGACAAAATAACTATTTATCACACATATTTACCTGAAAGCAATTTAATTGTTCCCGAAAATATTCCTTTTAAAATAGTTTATGAAGATGCTGATCTGATGGTAGTGAATAAAGATCCCGGAATGGTAGTTCATCCTGGCAGTGGCAATCCGGGCGGCACTTTAGTGAATGCAGTAGCGTATTATTTAAAACAGCAAAACCCTGAAATTAATGAAGAAGACCTTTCACGATTTGGACTAGTTCACCGGATAGACAAAAATACATCGGGCTTGTTGGTTTTGGCTAAAACCCCCAACGCAATGACGCATCTTGCCAAACAATTTTTTGATCATACTGTTCATCGCAGGTACGTAGCATTGGTTTGGGGTGATTTTGAAGAAAACGAAGGAACGATAACCGGCAATGTAGGAAGGCATCAAAGATTAAGGAAATTATTTACTGTTTATCCTGAAGGCGATTATGGCAAAGAAGCCATTACCCATTATAAAGTTTTGGAAAAATTCAACTATGTAACGCTTGTAGAGTGCAGGCTTGAAACCGGGCGAACGCATCAGATACGGGTGCATATGCAACATATCGGCCATCCGCTATTTAATGATGAAACTTATGGTGGCAACAGAATTATAAAAGGAACGGTTTTTACCAAATACAAGCAATTTGTAGATAATTGTTTTGCAATTTGCCCACGGCATGCCTTACACGCACAGCAATTGGGATTTATTCATCCTGTTACAAAAAAGCAAATGTATTTTGAAAGTCCGCTACCCGATGATATGCAGGCGGTTATTGAAAAATGGAGGAAGTATAGTATTTCGAGGAATTTCTAATGGATACAATCACGATGAATCCTTCGAGTTCTTAAAAAAGTGGCTTACTTTCTTAGATAATTGCTTTCAGATAAGGGAAAATGATTTATCCCTTATTTTACAAAATCAGACAAAGTTGCAGTAAAAACTCCCCTCTCCCTTTTCTTAAAAATAGCCTTCCAATTGCCATTATAGCGTAGTAAAGCAGGCACAAGAAGATCACCAACTTTTGTCATCTGCACTTCCATTTCTACATTAAAATCATAAACTCCGGCATCATAACTCAATGAATAATTACGGGCTACTATTTCAAATGTATTTTCGGTGAACCAGGTCGTCATTTCATCAATTACCACATCACTCTTTTTATCGTCTTTTACTTTAATTGTAAATACATAACAGGGTTGACCATTATAATCGCGAAAATCAATATCCATATCATATTTATCAGCCATTGACTCATCAAAAATGGGCGTTTTATTGCTGATGAAAGGAAGCCCGTTTATTTTTTTCCCGGGATTAAAAAACAACATCTTCAATTGTTCTTTGTGCTTTTCCATTCCACTTAATCCGTCTGTGGAAAACTCATGCCCTTTTACAATATTATCTTCCCCACAGATAGAATCTTTTGTAAAAAATAAGCCGGCATACATCTGGGCTGTGTAATAATTAAAATTGCCTGCTTTATCAAAAAAATCACCGGAATGAGATTCTTCAATCACCTGCATTTTTCGACAATTCACAGTACGGATTTGCTTCGTTTTGCTGTGCAATGAAGCTTGTATATTTCCATTCTTGTCAAGCATCCTTATATCGTTTAAAGCAGTATAACCTATGATACGCAGATTCCGGAAAGCCTTATAAAAACTCGTATCATTCTTTACTCTTTCAATAAAAGAAGGAACATCTAATTTATTATTGACAACAATTTCGGAAAGTGTAACATAATTATCATTCACTTTTATTGTAGTATCACCTTTCTTTTGCGCAGCAAGGAACATAAAAGTAAACAGAAGGATAGTAAGCGAAAAAAGCTTCTGAGACATGTTATAAAAATAATCCTAAAAACGTTGTAGAAAAGGTAAAGTAAGTTTATTATTTATTAAATATCATTCGGTAATCAACAGAAACTTTGCCTTTGGAAATGTCATCAAGCTTACGTTTCAATAAACTCTTTTTCAGAGGCTTCAAATAATCAATAAATAGTTTGCCATTAATGTGATCATATTCATGTAAAATAACCCTGGCCGTAACTCCGATAAAAGTCTTGGTGTACTCTATAAAATCCTCATCAAAAAAGTGAAGTGTAACCCGCTCTTTTCTTAGAATATCTTCTCTTATTTTTGGAATACTCAGGCAACCTTCATTATAAGGCCAATCTATCCCGTTTTCTTCTATAATTTTTGCGTTTATGAAAACTCCTTTATAACCTTCATCCCCCGGATAATCATCCTTTTCGTCTTCTTCCAACGCGTTGATAATTTGTACGCTATCCATTACAAACAAACGAATATCACGGTTTATTTGGGGTGCGGCCAAACCCACACCTTTACTATTATACATGGTTTCCCACATATCTGATATTAATTTTCTTAGGTCCGGATAATCCGGACTGATATTGATCCCTACTTTTCTCAGAACCGGATTTCCATACGCTACTATCGGAAGAACCATAATTGAAGATGTCTTATTTATTTAATAATTGGAATGCAAAATTACAGAATTTCAGTTGTTTTGGCATAGATAAGAAATAGGAATCCGTTTTATAGAAAATGATTCTTTATTAAGCACGGAAAATTTAAAATTGAGTTTTTAAATAGTTAACAGAATTTCTTTTACAACCAGAACAATATCAAATTGAAGAAAATAACCTCTCGAATGATGGAAGTTATCTCGCGTTTTAAATATTTAAGTACAGAATATTGTACCGACGTTGGGTAAATCAAATGTGGGTTATCCGATTAAGACACATTAAAATGAGCCCTCTCAATAATTAGATTTATATTAGGAATTACTCCCCATATACTCCTGTAACATAATAGTAGCCGCAATTTCATCAACCGTTCTTTTATTCCTGCGGTCTCTTTTCTTCATTCCCATATCAATCATCGCTTGCTTTGCCATTTTAGAAGTGAATCTTTCATCAACTGTTTTTATTGGAATCAGGGGGAATTCTTTCTCTAATTTCACAATAATCTGTTTTACAAGCGGCGTCGCGTGCGTATCAGAATCATCTAAGTTTTTAGGCTCTCCAATCACTATTAATTCAACATTTTCCTGTTGAAAATATTTTTTCAAAAAAGGAATTAATTCAGGTGAATCAACGGTAGTTAACCCGGTGGCAATAATTCGCAAAGGGTCTGTAACGGCAATGCCTGTACGTTTTAAACCATAATCTATGCAGAGGATACGTGACAAGGACTTTCGAAGTTTAGAGTTTGGAGGAACGGCGTTTTAATTCTTCATATAATCTGTCATAAGTTGGTACCGGCAGATTCAATTCTTTTCCTGATTTTACTATATATCCTGTTAGAGAATCAATTTCGGTCCTTTTTCCTTTTTGAAAATCACTATTCATAGATGAAGTTATCTGGTAAGGGAACGATTTCAATTTATCAATCGTCCTTTCAATGATGTGGTCAGGAAAATTAATATTCTTTGCACCGGCTACATTTCTAAACTCTGCGAACAGTGAAAGTAAAAGAGATTTATTTTCCGCGTCTGACAATACCTCTCCAATTGTTGTATTCAAATAGGAAGTGATGGTAGCAATGGGAGAAATAAGCAAAAACTTTTCCCAGATAGTTTGCTGAATGTTACCTGATAGTTTAGCTTCAATTCCTGCGCTGATAAAGATCTTTTCAAGTTGGTTTAATTTCTCATGAGTTCCCTCATTTGAGCCAAAGAATAGTAAACTCATATTGCCGGTTACTTTCACAATCCCTGGTTCTGTAAGCCTTGAAACCAAATAAACACAGCCTTCCCAAACTTCATTTTGAGGGAAAATATTTTTTATTGTCTCAGAACTGTCTATCCCGTTCAATAGCGGCAAAATTACAGTAGCTCTGTCTATACAAGGAGAAAGTTCCAACATCATTTGTTCAAGGTCATAACTTTTTGCACAACAAATTAGATAATCCACCACACCAACCTTAGAAGTATCTGAAGTAACTA
>JBDTEK010000101.1:0-13290 GCA_039922575.1 Ginsengibacter sp. | reverse complement strand
TGCCCGTACCCGGTGCGCCATGAAATAAAGCTTTATAACCCGGCTTTAATTTTTTCGCCATTCCCCAATCTTCAAAAAGTGTATGCCCATGTTGTAACCATATACGAATTTCATCCAATTGTTTTGTAGTAAAATCATCCACAACAAGATCGTTCCACTCCAGTCCTGTTTTTAATCTTCTTGCAGGAAAATCCATACTAAACTGTGGTTTGCGCAAATTTCCCGTGGTAAAAAAATCAATATATTCATCGCTGATAGAAAGTTGTGCGCTATAAAAAGATTCCGATCTGCCTGATGTATCAATCTGCAAAATATTGTGGGCTGAAAAGAAATGGTCCGGTTCAAAAAGCGAATATAGTTTGAACCTGCGGCTAAGGTCATTATCGGCAAGAAGGAACAAAGCGGTTTCAACGGTTGGAAGAAACCCACTGTGCCTGTTCGCATTCAATCCGCCAAATTCTGTATAAGCACGCCCCGTATTCTTATTAATTGAAAAAAATACATCCAATAAATGCGGTTGAATATGGGGTATCAATGCTAATATGAGTACCAGCCTTTCATCCCTGGAAAGTTTATAATATTTTACAAATTCAGCATAAACAGATTTGTCAGTACTTAAATCCGGCGGCGTTGCATTCATCAAATCTCCGGCCTCCGTTGTTTCAGGCAATAATAATGGCTCTGGCTTTGAATGTTTTCTTATGTTCCACCGTACGAAAGTTTTTTCTTCTGCAGGTTTAGTTTTTTCTTCTTTTGTTTCTGCAGGGAAATAATTTCTTAATTGACTATTTACATATTGCGAAAACCAGTTTACCTCACGCGAAAGGCTATCAGCGTTCTCACTTAACCGGTTTGGTTCTGCTGCTGTTTCCTGTGATATTGTTTGTTCATAATCCATATAAACTATTTTACCATTCAACAAAAATTACACGATCACTCCATGGGAAATTCAGAATGGAGTAACCCCATGGAATGCTATCAATTAATACATCTAATGTTTTGCGTTCAACCTGCAACAGCCAGCCATTATCTTTTATAGTCAGCAGTCCGTCTCTTTTTAAAAATGATTCTCTTAAACTATAAACAGATGTATTCTTAAGCGCTTTCCAATGTTCGATGACTGATTCAAGCAGTGATGTACTTTCATTCATTTCATTTTCATCCAAAAAAACTTCAAGTGGCAGCGGTTCTTCAATGTTTAACCCACACATTATTTTTTCTAGTGTGAGATTATATTCAGGAATATTTTGTGTGCCGGTACTCAAAAATTTAAGAAGATGCACTGCTTTATATTGAGCATCCTTATTCTTCCATTCTTTATCATGCAGCAACTGAAGATTTGTAAAATAGGCTTTTAGAAAAGGCGCTAATAAAATAATTCCTGCATGTTTTACTACATACTTATTTGTTATATCTTCTTCATTATTTTTCTGTAAAAATTTTTGCTGAGGAACGCTTGTGTTTATAATAGTTTCATTCTTTTTATCACCAGATAGCTTATAATTTACTTGCAGAAAATCTGATTTATTATCTGAAATAATTTTATCTATCCTAGTTTGGTTATCCGTAAAGATTGAACTAATATTATTCTTAAAAATTTCTAAAAGAATATCTTCTTGTCCTAAGTTTTGAAAAATTCGTGGAGTATTTTTTAGAATTATATCGTCAATCAAATCATCCGTTATATTTATCTCAGCCGCGATTTCGCTTTTAAACAAAACATTTAATTGCTGTTTCCATTTTACAAATAAATCTTTAGGAGCTTTCAACTCATCAATTAATAAAAACAAAAGCAACTTTGATTTTCTATTTAGCTGAAATACTGTTCTTAGCCATACATTATTATTATAAATCTGGTCATAAAAAAATTGTTTTATTGTTTCAGGCTTATTGGTGATGAGTTCAATTGCTAAATCATCAATATTAACTTCTGATTCAACAGCCCACCATGGCAAAACTCCTTTTTGCAAAAAATATTTCAGTATTTCTAATCTCGAAATCTGACCCGAAGCCTTTTTTTCTATTGAAGAGATTCCTGATAATTTCTGCTTTAATTCTTTTTCAAACTTAGATTTAAACACTTCTGCAAAGTTTGTGTTGAAAGCGCCGGGCGTAAATTTTCCAAGATCAATTTCTATTTTATCAATTCTCAACCATTCTTCTTCCCCGACATATTTTGAACATAGTTCATCGGCTGCATTTGTTATCTGTCCCTGAAAAGTAGCAGCAAAATTTTCACGAAAATTGAAGGCCGATTCCTCATCAGAACAATGTAACTCAAACCGAAGGCGATTAATTAAATGTTCCATTTGTTGCTGAGTTAATAAATTTAAATTTTACCCACTGCAATCTTCGTCGCATGTGCAAGGTTGTAAGTTGTTAAGCTTATCTATCAATGGATTTGCAACTTCATATCGAGGCATTTCGTTCTGCGCCATTTCTTCAAGCCAGATGCTATACACTTCTTCAAACTTTTGCATTTCCTGCATGCCAACCCACGCAACGCGCGTATGGATATGTGCAGGAAATTCTGCTTGAATCGTTTTCTCAACCAGGTTGCGGAATGTGAGATCTCTTAATCGTTTGGGCCAACAAGGCAGCACTACTGTCACTCTGAATGAATATGGGTCTTCATTATTATCGCAGGGATTTGCTTCACAATAAAGGTCAAGTTCAAAACCTAAATAACGTATCAATATATTTATTGCATCATCTATATCGTTGGCTTTACCTGCAACACCATCATCAATTTGTTTTTGTGTTCTCTTTGTATAAAGAAAATCGCTTTGTGCCAGAATCGCTCCTTTATCTCCATGAATGATGAAACTATATTTCGTATTCGTCGGATCATCCTGATCTTCAAGATTAGAAACTATTTCATAATTTAATTTTTCTGAACCATATTCCTGCAGATCACGAACCCTTTGGGTAAGCAATTCATATCTCCTGAATTTTAAGGGAAGTGGATCTGACCCATCGGCAAATGCCTGTTGAAAAAGAACAGACTTATCACCGGCATTTACCGGAAGCCTGAAGTATCCGAGCACCCAAGGCATGTTATCATAACATTTTGCTGCAGGAATCCTGGTTATTTTTTTCTTGAATAATGGTGTTTCCGTGCCTTCATCTAATCCAATGCCAAGGTCGCAGGGTGTAAGGCAAATATTTAAAAAACTTACCTCTTCAGGTATATTTTCTTCATCTGATACTTCATCCAATTTTGGACGAAGCAATAAGTGTTCTATCAGGTGCATCCCTTCATTTTCATTGATCTGTTTTAATAATTTTTCCAGGATCTTGAAAGACTTTTCGCGGTCTTCATTTGATTGAAACTCCTGGCCGGTTGCCAACAGAACAGCAATATCAGCATCTGTACTGTCGTACAATTCAAACCAAAAGGGCTCCATTGATTCTTCATAGGTTCGTCTTCTTTGCTTTGTTCCGTTTAAAAATTTAAAATAAATGCGTTCATCGGCATATTGCAAAATCTGGTTAATCAGTAGCTCTGTACAGCAACCGGCACTCACTTCAACACTTGTTAATAAAATTGTTTCTTTATTATCAGGGTCAAGCAACTTAATAATGTTTTTGCCCGGCGTGTTCGGTGCTGCTTCAATTACAATATAATCAACAGCCAGTTTTCTACGTGTTATATCTTCGAAACCAAGCAAGCGACTCACTCTTCTTTCGGCGCCTGAAACATTTGCCGAATTCCAGGTATTGTACTGTGTATAGTTGTATCCTTTTCCACGTTGTGTGCTTATTTTGTAATATTCACCATTTTTAAGCATTCCTATTTTATTACGAATTAATCTTGCTTCCAGTTTGTAGGGAGTAAGCCATTTACTAATGGATTCGTATTCACTTATATCCTCACTGAAACGAGCAAGTATATGGTTCAAAAATATATTGCGGCGTTTATTAAATTGCTTTGGTGTTTCGACCAAATTTTGAAGCACGGAAGAAAAATCTTTCAGGATTTCATCCCAATGATCTTCTCCCCTGTTTTGATGATCAATCAACAAAATTTTTAAATCTCTTATTTCGCTTAACTGCGTTTCGCTATAATCTGCGGCGCTGTAAAAAGATCTTATAAATGCAGTATTATGAACATTGTCATCAAAAGAAAATAAATCTTTCAGATGATTCAACCGTACCAGGTAATCTGAAAGAATTTGTTCGAAAAATAACATGTATCCTTTTAGCTGGTAGGCTTGCGCTTTTCTTTTTTCATCTGCATTTGCAGGCAAACTATCCTGTTCGCCTATACCATAGCACATAGGTAAAGAGTAGGTAACAGGGAAATAGTCCTCAAGGTTCATGAATTCGCCAGAGGGAACAGAAAAATCATCCTGTGTGCCAATGAGCTTATATTTACTTTCGAGTGTTTTTAAGTCCTGGAAAAGCTTCAACATGCGTTCAGGTCGCCGGTCTTCCTTTCTGCCCAAATAATAGGTTATGGTTTCACGTTCCTTGCAAAACGTAACCTGTGACATGGAAGGCTGAATACGTGCAACTTTCCGTTCGTTCTTTAAATGATTGATCCATTCATTGAAATAATTTTTTATTGATGCGGTATCATTTACCCCGGAAAAAGGCAAATGCAGATATGTAATGGCCTTTAATCCTTTAATATCTGATATTTCATTAATAATATCGGATAGCCTTATATCGCGAAAAAGATCTGTTTTTTCAAGTTCTGTCTCATCAATAAATCCGTGCTTTAATGCAGGGCCTTCAAAAATTTCATCTGCCAAATAGCCCTTTTCCATCATTTGCTGTATGGTATAAAATGCAACAGACGGCGTAAAATATTTATAAATTGTAAAAAATATTTGTGCTAAAACAACATCGGGATCCGCATATTCTTCGAGTGCTGCAAACAAGCCGAAACCAAAATTTTCATATTCAACTGCGTCTACTGAAATAAAATCTTCGCAGAGATTACGATTGGCCGCAAGCTTCTCAACCACCAGATTCCTCACATCATCTTTCCCGTTTTCATCAGTAACACTTTCTTCATATTCAAGGATCACCTTATACAATCCTTCAAACTCGACAATTTTTGATTTTATTAAGTTTCCCTGATCATTGGATATTTGCGTTAGCTGCCAGGTTAGTTTGTCAATCTGATCCTGTAATTTCTTTTTCTGTTCATCGGTTGCATTTGCAGGAAGGGTATTTAATTCAGTCTGCAATTCATTAAGCTTTGTTTCAAAATCTGTTCGATATGTTACGCTTTCAATAGCATTCAAACCTAATTTTCCATAACAAACTTTTTCTGCAGCACCCTCGCATGAACAGTCTGTATCCTTTCTTTTGTCCGGATAATTATAATCAACCCAAACCGGTACTTCATAATCTTTGCTCATTTCAATCCATGCATTGCGTACGCCTTTTATATCTATGATCATCTTCCTGTAATCATTCATTGTAAGAGGGCTGTTATGCAGTATTTGTTTTGCGGTATAAAAAATTTGCTTCCATGTGTCGCTGCCCGCTTTTTCAGGTGCTAACAAATCTTTTATTTCAAAACCGGTGCGATAGGCGAGGTCTGTTATAGCATAACACACGGCTTCTAATATAGTGATGCCCGGATCTGAATTATTGTAATCTGTCCATATATCGCTCCCCGTTTGCTCTATATACTTAAAACCCTGTTTCCGCATCGCAACATAATCTTCAGCGGGCAGCAGCGGATTTGATTTTATTAATGAGATAGTTTCTGACATAGTTTATATTTTATCGTGCATGCATAAATCTTATTTTGATTTTTTAGGTTTTACAGCTGATCCGGCAGTTTTAGCTTTTACCTTTTTTGAAGTAGCTGACGTGGCAGATTTGGCTGTTGACGATTTAGCCATGGCAGCCTTTTTAATTGTGCCCGTATTTTCCGCTGCTTTGTTTACTACCGTTTCGCCAGCGATTTCTTTCTTTAGAGTCATATTTCCCACTCCTGACACATCTTCTGTAATATTTACATTGGCTAGTTTTGCAGCCTGACGTTTCTCACATGGCGTTGGTTCTGAATCTTCTTCATAAGGAATAATAATATGCTGTGGTACGGATACAAGAATAGACCTGTCTGTACATGGTTTTGCAACTATATCGCCTTTAAAATTGGGATCGTATTTTAAAAATTTTTCTACCGAATTGCATCCGCAGAATTGGGTAAAATATTCTTCGATATCTTCCTGCCTGTTACCTGCTCCTTCAAAAAAATCAATCGTAGCAGGCGATGCCGTTCCATCTGTATTTATAGTGCAGGTTTGCTTTGCTATATTAAACAAAGAAAAGAAAGCAAGCAGCGTGTATGTACCGGGAGGAATGTTTGACACCTTATAAGTTCCATCAGAACCAGTTGTTACAAGCTTGTTTAATTCTTTAATGCTTATTGTAATGCCCTCTAAATGATTCTGCGTTTTTTCATTATCGAAGACAGTACCGTTGATAACACCAATGCCCGCGCGTTGAGTTTCAATACAACATTCGTTGCAGCAAACGCCCATCACAAAGTCGGTTATAAAATCTACATAGTTCCGTTCTTCAATAAAATTGATAATAGATGAGGCATATATTTTCTGATTAAATTTTACTTCTGCATTTTCGTCAAAAGCCCAGGGTGTAAGAAAATGAACAATTTCTTCGTTTAGTTTTTTCATGTAATAGCCTTTATCTGTGCCCGAATAAAACTGTACTTTAAATGAAACAATTATTTGTTCGTACACAGGATTTTTTGCATGTACATGTACAAAAGGCGAAGTGTGTGTTTTTAAATATTCCTGTATTTCTATTAAAACTCTTCTGCTTGTTTTGGGTTGCAGAGGATTAACAACATTCCGGTTTTTAAGATTGGCAATGGGTATCAGTAATACATGGCCGGGAGCTATTTGCGGGCCACAACAACTTTCTGTTTCCACTATATCCACAGAACTATCAGCGTTTTCACCACCGGCGTTTTTTATGCTTATTCGACTTAAATCAACTATGGTTATATTTTCACCGGTTGGCAATTTACCTTTTGCAAAAGCATTGATAATAGTTTCAATATTACCCGAAGCTGCGGAACTCTTGCCAATCAATGTTATATTCAGCAATGGATTTTTATTCACTTCATCGGCTATTTTATTTAATGAGTTTACCAGAGTTGCATTGTCGCCGGTAAAAAGAATCGTCATCGGGAGAACTGAATTCACTACCGTTAAACTTTTATTCGTGCACAAGCAGTTCGGATCAGTATGTGTGATACATTTTACTTTATAAACGGAGGGAAAGCGATCTAAAACAAGATGCTCATAATCCCATGCATTAATAGCCCTTCCCTTATGGCGCAACCGCTCACTTACCCGGGTATAAAATTCCTTTCCAATTTCCTGGTGTTTGCCATCGAAGGAAGCAAATGGCTGTTGCACTTTACTTACTTCTGCAACCGGCGTAGTTAATTTGCTTATACTGGCTGCGGGTAAAACATTATCAAAATGTGATTGATCATTATCATTATCCTGGAACTTTGCCTCTACGGCCTGCGTTACAATATCTATTAGTTGTGGTATGCGGTTGGCGTTTTCAATTACGCTTGCACAAAGCCATATTAAACCATCTGTAATAATTGTATTATTTGATGAAGCATCTGCAGGAATATCCATTTTAATGATGCCTGTGGTTTGAAAACCGTACGTGCCATCTGAAACGATATTTTCTGCTTTCAACGGCCGCCATTCGTTATTAGCAAGATAAGACCAATTTATTGCAGGTGGATCATCATCTTCATCCTCTGCACTTCCTTCGGCAAATTGAAACAGCATAGAAATACTTTGTAACGGCTGCAGTTTTTCAATACCAATATACAACAGGCCTTGCTGTATATCACCGGTATACTGGTTCGAAGAATTTAACGCATCACTTCTTGCGTTCAACAACAAACGCACGGCGGTACTGCTTTTCGATCTAATATCTATTCTGTCCGGCCTGATGTTTGATAAAGCAGAAAGGTTTTTTATTGACGGTATGGTATATAAGCTTATGCTGTTATAATATTTGGAATAAGGGCTTAAAAAATCAAACTGTGGCAACAACGCATTTCCTGCGTCCACCAAAAGGCCATTTTTTAATTTATCCAGTTCTGCAAAACTGGTATTAGTAACGGCATTATTGTTTCTGAGCGATGATGCAGATAAATAGGTTTCAACTGAACCAAACGGGTAAATGTGAAAGAATTGATCAATACCCATTTCCAATCTGAGGATTGAATCATAGCTTACAGATACTTCCCCTATTTCCAGGCCCGGTGCAAAGTTTTGACTTCTTTGTAAAACACTAATATTGTCTGCTGCAGCAGCAGCCAGGAAACTCCTGCGTGCAGCTATTTCAACTACTGCTTCTCTTTCTCTCAAATCAATTTTAATAAAATCTTTTTCTGTGTCAGAATTCCATTGGGTAACGGTATCAACAGGTGTACGATCTATAGCCAATACTGATTCATTCAGAATATTTTCGGTTAATTCTTCCCGTGTAAATGATTTTTGGAAATTTTGATCTTTTACTACAATGAACTGCCGCTTCTTTAAAATGCTGGCGGTATAATTTTCCCAATTAAAAATATCCGTTGAAGTTTCATTTGAAAATGTTACATCAGCCGGATCCAGAGTTTTCTGAAGGTTTACAGCTAATGCATCATTTGTATTTCCTCCAAATGGCTTATTGAATATCTCCTCACTGCCGATGTAAAAAGATCTGCCGGGGAAAGGATAAGCAGTAAAGGGATCAAAAGGTTTGTCGGGAGACAAAACGCCATCTTTGTTTTGCAATACCAATTTCTTTAAACCATCAGCATGATAAGTAAATAAATTTTCTGCTGATGGAATTTGGCCTGATCCGATAATATCATTTTGCTCCTGTTCAGAAGGATTGATGGAGCCAACCTTGGTGCGGAGTTGAACGCCCGTAAGCTTTAAAGTTTCGTATTCGTCAATATCCAAACCTGCAGATGAATCAATTAATATTTTAACCACCGGTTGCCTTGTTTGAATATTATAGCCGGTATGTATTTTAGAATCGAGATTAATTACACCCTGTTCTGACGGCGGCAGGTAAACAGCGATAGAATTGTTTTCATCATCAAGAAAATAAGAAGCAGTTTTTATTTCATCAAGGTCCGGATTAAAAATGCCGAGCGTTTCTACAGTTGTTTGCCCCTTTGGCGTATATTTTATAAAAAGATTATCCCATTGATCCTGCGTTAAAATATTTTGTACATCTATCCAGCCTTTTTCACCTGAAAGAGAAACATTAAAGAAAGGCTTACCGCTGTTTTGCGTTTCAAAACTTTTTGCCTTTTCAAACAGTGTGGTTTTGAAGACATCATTAAAAATCAATTGAATCTTTAACAGCCTGTTTCCACCTTGTAAAACCAATTGTGGTGAAGCGATAGCAAACCCCACCTGTGCAACATCTGTGCGGTTTACATCATCCAGCAAAGCAACCTGGTCGCACAAATTATTTGAGGTGTTTGATAAAGAACTGCCTTTGCCAAACGTTGGCCACTTTGGATTTGCATCGGTAAACTTTTCACCAAACCCATCCTTTGAATTGGCTGCGGGTCGTGCATAAATCCGGTTAATGATTTGGTTTGTTGATATAGTTCCGTTAGCACCTGTTTGATGCGAATCGTTTTTTTCAATAAAAATATTTTTTATCTCTTTTACCTTGGCCTGGTTTACTACCAAATCATTTTCAGTAAGATAAAATTGATCTTTACCGCCTGCATCTTTTATCGCTTTAAGCGATGTGCCTGCGGTTAGGTCGTATTCAGCAACATCCTTCGCCAGCTCAAAGACAATGTGCACTTTATCGGGTATGGCCGGTTTTGCAGTAAGATGCAGTACATCGCGATAATAAAAATCCAGCATTCTTTCTGTTATGCCATTCATTTGGTCCTGGGCCAAACGAAACAGTTGCAGAAAAGCTAAAAACAATGCCATGTGCGGCTGATGTACAGGATATTGTTGCAAAGCAAACTGCAGATAACTTTCAGCATTGGCAAGCATCTGGTTTAAAAATCCATAGAAATTATTGAATATATCATCTATATACAATGCTCCATTTCTTATTTTATCCTCTGTATCGGTTCCCTGGTAAATTGAAATATCGGCATTAATTGTATCATTCAATCCCCATAAATCTTTATTTATAATTTTTGAATAATCAAGATTAAGAGGATGAGAAGCATCAACATAATTGAAACCTTTTTCGTAAGCAACAATTTTCTTTACCTGCTCTTTTAGATTTGAATTGATGGCAAGCTGCAAGTCTGCGTACAAAGGGTTTTCAGGAATAGCAATAGAATACCATCCGTCAATTTTTATTGCCATCCCGAGTATCGGATCAAACAGGTCATTATAGGTATTCCATGCCGGATTTGCATCAAGTTTTGCGCGGAGTTCCTCATAATCTTTCTTTACCTGATCTGTATCTGTAAGAGAGATTGATGCGGCAATTACGGCCATATCCCTGCGAAAAAATTCGCGCCAGCTTATTTTTGCTTTATGTTCTTCACCGGGCATATCGCTTCCCGGTATATCATAAAATCTTATTTGGTTGGCGTAACGTTTTGCAAAAACAAGCAGGTCTTCTATACTTCTGTCATCTACTTTTGCATACGAAGGATCAAGCGCTTTTAAGTACCTGCTTAATTGACTGGAACCATCCCGGCTTACTTCGCTATTACAATTGCAACAATCTCCCATTTTAGAAAAAGTTTTAAGTTGGTTTATAAATCATACATCCTGCCTTCACGAAGTTTCAATATTTGTTGCCTCCTTCGTGTAAAAAGGAAACACATAATTGTAGCGGGTGTTGGTAGTAATAATGGTGTAATCAATACTAATTTCGAGCAAACCTTCTTCAGGATTCAGAGTTGAGTTCAAATCGCCTACAATAATGCGCGGTTCATGATAAGTAAGAGCGTCTTTCACTATTTTCTCAATCATGGCAATGTTCGGAACATTCATCGGTTCAAAAACATAAGGCTGCAGGTTGCAACCAAAAGTTGGAAGCATGACGCGTTCACCGGTAATGGTTTGAAGAATGATTTGAATGCTCTTTTTTACATTCTCTTCATCCGAAACCATTTCGACACCATACCATTCGCGACGAAATGTCGGGGGAAAGCTCCAGCCCGTTCCTAAAAATGATTTATCAATTAACTCTGTATTCATAAATAATATTTTTTTGTCAACCACCTATTATTACTGTCGGGCAACCCGATGTGATACTTCCTCCGTGTGCTGTCAAATCACCTTGCCTCGCTGCGGGCTTCTTACCAATGAAAACTGATGATGACCCTTTGGTAATACTATCGGGCGGACCTGCACAAGTGCACATATTTCCAACAGTTGCAGCAGCCAATCCGCCAATTAACACAGTTGGCACTCCGGGAGGCAATATAGGTCCACCTACATGCGGTGTACTGCCTGGCGGCGGATTAGTGAGCGGGCAGGTATGATTGTCTGTAATTCGTGCTGCAAAAGGCATTGCGATTTTTTTAATTTTTTAAATAAGTTATTATTACCTCCTGTTACTTTATTTATTCACTTATCATCTATTTCTAATTGATCATTACCTGAAGACCTTTTATAGTTACATTTTTAGCAGACTGTATCGTGATGCCAGAAGCATCCATTTTAATTGTATTCTGATTTTCGTCTGTCATTATAAAAGCGCCGGAATCATCATTCATGATAATTGATTTTTCCCCGGAAGGTGTTGTCGCAATCAGTCTGACACGCTTGTTGCTGTCATCAAAAATTAATTTCATTTTTTCCTGGGTTACGAAACCGTATTGCAACTTTCCTTCATCTTCAGGCAATGGTGATTTTTTTGAATCTTTACTATGCAGATAGCCTAAAACAATTACTTCACGAGGGTCATCATTTAAAAATCCTAAAACCACTTCATCATTTTGCTGCGGCCTGAAATAAACGCCTCTATTATCTCCTGCATCTAATGTTGCCACCCTCGCCCATATACCTTCATTTCCCGAAGTAATAACGGGTACGTGAACTTTTATGCGATATTGACCACCGTCTTCATTATCATCAACATCCAACACAAGACCTATTTGCAAACCATTTATTCCCGGCAACAACCCGGAAGCTGGCTTATTCATTACATCTTCCTTTTTAAAGAACCAATCTTCCCTCCATCCAAACTGGATATCTGTTTGCCATGAGCCCTCAAAATGATGTAACACGCCGGTGACAAAAACATTTCCATTAAAGCGATCTCCAACCCCCGCAAGCTTAACTATGTTACCTGGTTTTATTGAAGCATTTCCCTGGATACGAACGCGTCCTACTATTTTTAAAAGATGATTACGCATCGCGTAAGCATCAGACCAATCCTGCAATTGTTTTTCTTCCAGGTTGCCCGGGTGATTCAATTTTATTTCAGCATTCAATACTTCTCCCAGGTCTACCGAAGAAAGATTCCCGTTTTCTGAAAAAGAAGCGCTGCCCGGATCAGATTCCTCAATCTTCTGCTTTGTATAATCCCATGAAAGACCGGTTATTTTTTTTAACTGTTTACGCGCATCCATTTGCGCCTCAAAATCCCAGATATTATCACCGTAAGTAGCCGTTAATACAGGTGTCTCTGTGGTAGATGGTAACTTTACATTAATCTTACCGTTATCCGTTAATACAAACATGCCATTGGCTTCTGCTCTTGTAATGATAAAATCCCAGTCTGTCGTATCAAATTGCACCATTTGTTTGTAGGCAGGTTGGGTTGGATCAATATCACCAGTCAGTCCACCTGCAATTTCTTTTATTATATCGCTATCTGTTTTGTCGATAAAGTATTTACTTTTTCTTGCTATAGTTAATTTTATGGCTTTATCTTTTGCTTCAATCGTTAATAATGATGAAGCCTGCTGTCTTACTTTAATCCCATGCTTAATAATGATTCCTTCAAAGACAGTGTCCACTTCACCATGATACCCTAACTGAATTTTGACTGTATTACCAGGCTTAAATTTATCATCATTGCTCAGTGGAAAATTTCTGTCCGAAGCCGAACCATCGAGGAAGACCATTTTAGCATAAGATATTTTATTGAAGGATTTGCTCACTGTGATTTGCGACAATAATATCTCATTGCTTAACAGTGAACCGTTAATAAAAACCTTTTGTGTTACTACATCTGTTTCCGGTTCGGTTCCTGGCGGTATGGAGGCTAATAGATCGGGCATTTTTTTTATTTATTTATCAGATATTGGCGGTAGCACAATTT
>JBDTEK010000100.1:0-9807 GCA_039922575.1 Ginsengibacter sp. | reverse complement strand
ATATTCCACTCAATACAATTCCGGTAGGGGCGGATACTTTGTTTGTGAGAGTACGTGACGATATTGAAAGCAGGTGGTCAATCACACAAATGCTTAAAAATATTAGTGTTGCCTTGCCTCTTACCCTGCTCAACTTTACTGCAGTAAAACAGGGCAATACTGCACAACTAAAATGGCAAACAACCAATGAGGTGAATACTGCGTACTTCAATATTCAGCGCAGTACAGATGCAGTCAATTTTACGAAAATTGGTGTGGTTAAAGCAAACAACATCAATGGAATAAATAATTATTTTTATGAAGATAATATTCAAGGCCAACCTTCAGAAAAACTATATTACCGGTTACAGGAAATAGATATTGATGCAAAGGCTCAATACAGTGAAATAGTTGCCATAAAAATAGATAATTTAAAAACAGGAATCAGCATTTATCCCAATCCTTCCAGGAATTATATAAATATTGTTTCAAATAAGCCACAGGATTTAGAAGGTGCGGTGATAACTATTGTTGATATGGCAGGCAAGGTTACTTTAAAGCAGGAACTTTTAGCAAACGGTCAGCAACGAGTAAATATTTCAGCCTTGTCTCCGGGGATTTACATCGTGCATATTTTAAAAACAAATGGTGTAGAAACTCAAAAATTATTAAAAGAATAATATGGATATTTACTGGCAAGTCAATGGATACTGCCCCGAAGCGCGTGGTAGGTGGCATTTCAGCGCTTACAAATCAAATCAAGTATAGCGTTCAGGGCAGCATTTTTACCGCCCACAACTGCAGAGATCAATTCATTTAAATCAAACTATCTTTTTAAACCAATAAATAAAACCCAATGCAACAGGAAATCACCATCCAAAGCCAATTGATTAATAAAGGATTTAACTGGAGCGATTTTTTTTCTTTTCGGAAAATGATTACGCTTCAGGTGATCCAGATCGTATATTTTATAGTAGCCGGATTAATAACTCTGGGTGGGCTGATAGCTTTATTTTCGGGAGGTGGGGCGATATCGCAGTTTATACCGGGTGGCGCTTTTATGGGCCTAATCTTTTTAATTTTTGGAAATATCTTATGGCGTATCTGGTGCGAATTGATCATCGTTTTTTTCCGGATGAATAATACTTTATCGAATATTGACGCTAATACAAAGAAGGAAATTTTAGGCTCCGGGGAAATGAAAATATAATCCGGCAGAAGGAAATGTATTGTGTGTGAATTTTAACAAAAGAATTTTTATAACTATTCTACTTGTCAACCATGAAGAAGATCACAAGAATTCATTTATGCACTTACTTAGTGTTGATTTTTTTAGTGTTATCTGCCCACGCACAGAAAACTAAAACAACAATTTCACCTGCTTCAACAACCGATAGTAGCGTGGTTGCACCGATGAACAAAGCTCAAAAAACGGAAGCAGATGCAAATGATTATGAGAGGATGGCCGGGGAGGCAAAAACTAAAATTAAAACTTTGTTTCCTTCAAAGCCAGGCGACACGGTCTATTTTGTAATAGCCGATATTTCTTATAACGATTCGAATCTTAAATTATTGAAAATATAATTGGGTGAAATAAAAAATACCAAAGGCGTTACAAATTCATCCCAACTCAATCACCTCACAATCCTTCATTTCTTTACCATCAATTACAAAGCGGATTAATGTTCTCACTTTTTGCCATCCATGTTTTCCAGCGGCACCCGGGTTCATGTGAAGGCATTTTAATTTTTGATCGTACATTATTTTTAAAATATGCGAATGGCCATCTATAAATAATTGCGGCCGATGGTGTAGTAATTCAATTTTAGTGATTGCATTATACCTTGGAGGATAACCTCCTATATGCCGCATCATCACTTTTACTTCTTCACAATAAAATACTAACTGTTCTGGATACACACTGTTTATATCATAACCATCAATATTTCCATAAACGCCACGAAGTGGCTTGAAGGATTTTAATTCATCTGCAATTTTAGCTGTTCCAAAATCTCCGGCATGCCATATCTCATCGCAATTTTTGAAATGGTCAAAGACAGATGGATCCAGAAAATTATGAGTATCTGATATGAGGCCGATGCGTGTCAATTTAAGGAAGTTTTATTTATGCAAAATAATGAGTTTTGCAGTTTACAATTTTTTAATCTGGCATTCTCTTGTTCCATAAAATAATTGCATTTATTTGCAGCATATTTTAAAAAATAAACAAAACACGCATTTAACGCGATATGTTGTTGCCCTTCTGAGGATTTCTTAATTTAAATAAACCTATTCTAAATACAAGTGTGCTTTTAAAGCTATTTTTTTATTTGCAGAAAAAGAATAATGCGTTTTTATGCTTTTTTTGTGTTATTTTGAGGCGTTGAATAAATTTAGTAAAACTGAAATGCTTAATTTCCTTTTGTTTTATAATAAGTATTTTCTACCTTCTTTGTTTTCGGTTTAGAATTAGTAAGTTTTTTTTAAAGCATTAAATTATGTTAACTGCATTTATTAATGCAAACATTTATACCGGTAAAGAAAAGATAACTGATAAAGCGCTCATTATTGAAGATGATAAGATAAAAGCGATTGCAGATGTTGACTCTATTTCTAACAATGTAAAAATAATTAATTGTAGTAATTGCAATATAGCCCCAGGGCTAATTGACCTTCAAATTTATGGGGGAGGAGGTTTTTTATTTTCAAATAAACCTTCTGTTTCCGCTTTAGAATCCATGACAAATAGCCTGCTTGGTACCGGTACCACAGGTTTTTTTGTTACGCTAGCCACCAATTCAATGGAAATATTTCGGGAGGCAATAAAAGTGGTTAAAGAAAAACCGCACCCTGCAGTAATGGGTCTGCATTTTGAAGGCCCATATATTAATCCGGTAAAGCGGGGTGCGCATTTAATACAATATATCAGGAAGCCTGAGCGAAAAGAAGTAGAAGAAATGTTGAAAGAAGCAGATGGTGTTTTAAGAATGGTAACCCTTGCACCGGAGATTTGCGATCCGGAAATTGTAAAATTATTTGAAGAAAATGGCGTGATTGTTTCTGCAGGGCATAGCAATGCTACTTTTGAGGAAGCTGTAAAAGGATATGAAAATGGAATTTCCACTACCACACATTTATTCAATGCGATGTCGCCAATACATCACCGGGCCACAGGTTTGCCGGGCGCCGCATTCCTGTCAAAAAGCGCTTACGCAAGCATCATTGCAGATGGTATTCATGTGGATTTTAATACTTTAATGATCAGTAAAAAAATAATGGCCGAAAGGTTATTTTTAATTACTGATGCAGTGGAGGAAGTGAAGGATGGCGCTTATATGCATGTGAAAAAAGAAGATCGTTTTACATTGCCTGATGGAACTTTGTCAGGTTCACGGCTCACACTTTTGAAAGCGGTAAAAAATTGTGTGGAGCATGCTGGGATTCCTCTGGATGAAGCGCTGCGAATGGCTTCTACTTATCCGGCACGCGTGATAAAACTAAATGACATTGGTAAAATTGAACCTGGCTGTAAAGCAAACCTGGTGATATTTGCAAATGATTATAAATTGAAATATATTTTTTTAGAAGGGAAGGTAGTTAGCGATTGATGGTTAAAATACGTAAACTTTAATTATTTTGGTTTATCGGCAAAAAAATTAAAATGGTATGAGATGAAGACTGCAAATACAAATAGAGGAAGCGAAATGATTTTTATTTTTTCAAAAATTGGCTTTTTAATTAAATTTATTTTCCTTTTCACTTTTTCCGTATTGGTATGCCCGAAAGAAATTCAATCGCAAAATATTACTCTCTCAAAAACCAATTTCATAATATCACATGGTGGCGTTATTCGTGGCGATACAACCGTCAAAAAAATAGCAATGGTTTTTACCGGAGATGAGTTTGCCGATGGCGGAAATTATATTGCAAAAACTTTGAAACAACAAAATATTCATGGCTCATTTTTTCTGACAGGAAACTTTTATAGAAATCCTAAATTAAAAGATATTATCAAAGAATTGAAGCAGGATGGAAATTATTTAGGCTCACATTCCGATAAGCATTTGTTGTATTGCGATTGGGATAATCGAGATAGCTTATTAGTAACACATCAGCAGTTTAAAGATGATTTGCAAAGTGCCTACGCTGAATTGATACTTTGGGGAATTGAAAAAAAAGATGCTCATTATTTTTTGCCGCCTTACGAATGGTACAATGATTCCATTTCGGTTTGGACTAAGAAAATGGGTTTACAATTAATTGACTTTTCGCCCGGAACAAGAAGCAATGCTGATTATACATACCCCGAAATGGGAAGTAAATATTTGAGCAGTGATACTATCATGAAATTAATTTTGAAGTACGAAGTGGAATCATCTAACGGATTGAATGGATTTATTTTACTCGTTCATATTGGTACCGATCCGCGACGAACAGATAAATTTTATAATCATTTACCGGAGTTGATAAAAGAATTAAAATCTCGTGGCTATCAGTTTGTGAGGATAGATGAATTGTTGAATTGATCAACCGAATGAAGTCTGACGGTCTCCGTCTGACTTTGTTAAGATCGGGTTTAATGAAATTAATCTTCGATCCAACCGGGATGGTTTATTTCGATCAGACGGGACCATCAGGTCGAAATAAACCCATATATTTACAGCGATTGAAAACTATTGATTGATATTATTTTAACACAAAATTGATTTACTTATGAAAAAAATATTTTCTTTCCTTCTCATTTTTCAGTTGGCATTAATTGTAAATGTATTTGGTTTAGATACGGTGAGTATTATTCCCGAGCCGGTAAAAATTAGCCGTACCTCAGGGAATTATTTCTTACCAAAGAATTTTGTTATTGAAACTAATAGCAATTCTGCTGAAGTAAAAGAAATGATTTTACAATTTACCAAAAAGTCTCTGCGGTTATCAATTCCAAAGGACGCTGCTAATTTAAAAGTGATTACCTATCGTGGTAATAAACCCGTGGGTAAATTGATTGTAATGCCTGTTGCAGAAATGAAAAGAAGAGCAGCCCTTAGAAAGTGATGTTTTCTCTACATAATTTGCATATTTTTTAGATAGGCCGATAATTTTTTATCAGTTGGTTTTAATTCGGTAATCAAATAATCTATGGCGCGCGGGTTGCATATTTTCATTTTAAAAATGGAATTTAATTTTTCAGAAATGGTGAGCACTGCAAGTTTATCGGCGGATTGAATCATCGCTTTTTTTACCTGGGCTACTTTCCAATCCTGTTCTGATAGACCCGCTTTGGCATCAATTGCGTTTACACCCAAAAAACAGAGATCCACTCTTATTTGTGCTAATTCACTTATTGGCTTTTCACCGATGGTGATTTGGGAGGACATATCAATCTGGCCTCCCAATAAGATAACGGTGAGCATTGGATGTTCCGCTAATTCTAAAGCCATTATTGGGCTTACAGTAAAAAATGTTGCTTCAATGTTATCAGGAATTATTCTTACCATTTCCATCATGGTAGTTCCTGCTTCTGTTAGCAAGGTCATTCCAGGTTTAATAAGGCCAATAGCTTTTGCGGCGATTAATTTTTTCTCATCTTGCGCATATACACTGTTTTGGTGTACAGGGTAATGATACGATTTTGAAAGGGCGCCGCCATGTACCTTTATAATTTCACCTGCTTCCGAAAGCTCAGCCATGTCTCTCCTTATTGTATCTTCCGAAACATTCAGCTGGTTGCTTAATGTAGATGATAATACTTTATTATGCAGATTGATCTGCTTTAAAATAAACGAGTGACGTTCATTTTTAAACATTGCTGAAATGGGTTTCTCCATAATTTTATTTTAAACAATAGACAATACATCCAGGGAATAAGATGGTGAGTTCTTTTCAAACTAAATGATTTATTATTTTCCTCTTTGCGCAGCATAGTTGCTGAAATGGATTTAAAGTAAGACTGATTAAAAGAAATTGAAAGAAGGTATCATTTTCTTTCTGATTTTTATAACTTTTCCGCCGGGAAAAGGTATTAATAGTCCCATAAAGAATTAGCGGATTATTGCTTTTGACCTGGTAGAAAATTTATCCAAAACAAGGCTTCCTGATTACCTTAACACACTATTTTATCTAATTGAAACGGAGAAAACTCTTTATTAAGTTGAGGTAATAAGGTTGAATGTAATTTTGAATTATCATTGCTAATAAGGTTTTGTACTCTGCAAGGATCAATTGGTGAGTTTTTCCAGGCTAAATAATTCACTGTTTTGATCCTTACGCAATATAATTAAGTTTTAGGAGGGTGCAATTCAAATTGTTGCTTCTTATTAAAAGTTGCCACTTTGCAAAAAGTATTTAGGAGTGCAGGAATGAAGTTTTTAAGGTTGGTAAATTTTTTACGACATTTTGCAATCTATCCGAATATATGCAGTAAGGTGCGATTGTAATTAATTTGTGTTTTCAAACAGCTAAATACGGCAAACACGGAATTAAGTAGCGATGCGTGCGTTTTGCCGGCTGTCTTGCACTCAATGCAAATCTTTATGCAGAATTCATTGAAGATTATAATTTTACAATATTTTTCCTGATAGCTTCTAAAGCCAGGCCTACTCTACTTCGCACCTTAAATTTATGAAAGAGATTTTCGCGGTATCCATCAATGGTTCGTTCACTGAGCTTCATTTCCGCGGCAATTTGTTTGTACGTCATATCGCTGCACGCATACTCTAAAAAAATTCTTTCTTTTTCGGAAATGTTTAGGGGGTCATTTTCAGCAAGCAATAAACGCCGGTAGTTAATATTGATCACATCAGAATTATAAAACCCTTTTGTATAGATTTCGTGCAAGGCTTTTTCTAATTCATCAGGATGGCAATCCTTAAGCAAATACGCGTAACAGCCGGCTTTTATCATTTCGATAATTGTTCTGTCAGTGTCATTCATTGAAAGTGCAACGAGTTTTATTAAAGGATAGTTTTTATTTAACCATTTTGCAGTTTCTATCCCATTCATCACCGGCATATTTACATCTATCAGTATGATGTCCTGGTAGTTTTGTGGTGAAATTTTTTCCTGGAGATCATTCCCATTCATAGCCATCAGTGTCACTTTAAATTCATTAAAACTCTCGAGCATTAATCCGAGTGATTTTAAAAATAACTGATGGTCATCAACAATGCCAATGGTAATTTTCATTGCTCGTTTGTTTTAAAGGGTAATTCAATCGTTACTGAAGATCCACCTACTGTTGAGTTCCAGAAAATAGATCCGCCTAATAGGTTTGTCCGGTGCCGCATGTTTCTCATTCCCAAACCTTCTGTGGTTAAGGTTTCATTGAAACCGGTTCCATCGTCAATAACAGTAATTTTGATAGTTTCTTTGACGATGGAAAGGTTGATCTCAATTTTTTTTGCGTGGGCGTGTTTTATCGAATTTTGAATCGCTTCCTGCACAATACGAAAAAGAATGATTTGTTCATCTGTTTTTAAGAAAAGTTCTCCGGGGTGTGAGAATAATATTTGTAAAGACCTGGCTTCATTGATCCGTTCGGATTCAGCTTCCAGGTTTTGGATAAAATTAAACTGCTCAAGCCATTCCTTATCGAGTGATTTTGAAAGTGCACGTAATTCATATATCGCCTTGCTAAGTGTATCTTCAGCCATAGTTAATGTATCTGGGGTACTAAGAAAGTTTCGTTGAGTAATTCCTAAAAACATTTTTGTGCTGCTTAACAACTGGCCAATATTATCATGCAATTCCTTGCCAAGGGTGGCAAATGTTGCTTCCTGCACTTCTATTTGTGATTCAAGAAGAGTTCTTTCAAAAGATTTTTTCATTGCTTCCTTTTCTTTGATATAGGCGTTGTTTTTTAAACGGTATCTTATAAAAAAGAATAATAAGGATGCTGCAAGTAGCAGAAGAACAATAATTGTAAATATGATGTCATTTTTCCCCATGCTAAATAAATGCTTGAAAAAACTATTGAAAAAAACAAAAGTAGATGTAATGTAACAACTATCAACGGGTGGATTTCTAATTGTAGCTAAGGTGGTCAACCGTAAAAACTTCATTTCTATATTTACAAATAGTTTTTTTCAGAGTTGGCAACCTACCAGTGTTAACTCCTCCGGAGTTATTTATTAATATTTAATTAATGAGGCCGGTAAATAAAAATTACCTGCGCGATAAAAACAATGTCTTTCATTATGGACACAAACGTGACAATTTTGCCTAAATTTTATGGGAAAATCCCCGTTCGGAAAGGGGAAATTTCCCGTTTTATTAATTAGAATCTTATTGATATTTGTATTATCTAAGAAGGATTTGCTTAATTGTTTTACTAAATATTCTCCTGAATATAAATTAGTAAAACTGTAAATGGCTTACTATTTTTTAAATCTGATTCCTGCGTTAAGAACTACATACTACCTCTTGAATTATTATGAACTGCAAAAAGGAAATGCGGGCCGGCGCCGCTTGCTGATTTGGTAAATTTATTTAAAAGCTTAAGTTATGAGTTATCAGTTATTAAAACAAGATGTTTTATTTTATCAAAGATTTTTAAGATCTGGCGGTTTTTATAGTGGTAATTTAGATGGCCAATGGGGGCCGGTTACCAATACTGCGGATGCTGATTTTGTCGCCCAAAGTAATTCCATAAAGGATCAATACGGAGCATTTGACTCCGCAAGCGAATCCAATATTATCACGTTGATACCTAAAGCGCAGATAGAAGCGCGAAAATTCTTAAAAATAGCAAAGGGCACTGACAAAGATATACGGATATTATCAGGCACGCGCACTTATGCCCAGCAGGACGAATTATATGGTCATGGGCGCAATGGCAATCCTAATCCTATTATTACCAATGCCAGAGGTGGCCAAAGTAATCACAATTTCGGAATTGCATGGGATATAGGGCTATTTGACGGGAATGGCAATTATATTTCGAATGACTCAGGATATATATCATTTTCGGCTGTTGTACTGCTGGCTATGAGTACAATAGAGTGGGGCGGAAACTGGATTCATTTTAAAGATTATCCGCATTATCAGCTAAAGCCGGTGAGCGAAAATGAAACTGTGATAAGGCACCTATTTGAAGAGGGAGCTGTATATGTGTAAATGGTGGATTTACTTTCCGGAAAGTTTTTGATTTCTATTGGAAAAGATTGAAATAATTATTTTTTTACTGATCAATATTTAAACAATAAAATATGGATGATACAATTCAATTTGATGTGCAGGGAGATATTCCTGTAATTACGCAGCCTCAATCAATGGCATGCTGGGCTACCGTTACCACAATGCTGATGTCATGGAAGCAACAGCAAAGCATGACGATCGAAACAGCAATGGATTCACTGGGAAGTGATTTCAGGCAAATTTTTGATTCCAATACAGGTCTTGCGCCAGACAGAGTACAGGATCTTGCAACGGCCTCAGGTATGACTATAGAATACCAGAGTTGTGAAACGCCTCAAAGTATTTTGCAATTGCTTCAAAGTTATGGCCCAATAAGTATTATAGATAATGAAGGATCAACAACTAGTTGGGCTGTACATAATCGCATTGTTCAGGGAATTTATGGCGATGGCACTACTGCCAATACTTTCTTTAAAATTATTGATCCCGGTAATGGCACTACTTATGATGAATCGTTTGATGTTTTTGAAACCAAATACGAAGGAATGAGTGAGGCCAATGGATGGAATTTACAAATGATGCACTATTAATTTTTTTTAATAAATAAATTAGAAAATATGTACGATATGTTTAATGGCTCTGCCCGTGGCCCTGTGTTCGGGCCAAATTTTGTAGAAGTTGTTTACGACAGTGATGGCG
>JBDTEK010000099.1:0-3739 GCA_039922575.1 Ginsengibacter sp. | reverse complement strand
ACATTGATTGCAACCGGAAGTAGTAGCTTCGACTTACAAAATTCGACCGGTGAGCCGCTGGTTGGCAGAAACATTATTTATCATTTGTATCCTATCGCACAATCTGAGTTAGACCCAATTCAAGATCATTTAACTACCGTTCAAAAATTGGAAGAACGCCTTATTTATGGAAGTTATCCTGAATTATGGCAGATAGAAGATAACACAGAAAAAGAAAATTATTTAAAGCAACTGATTAATAGTTACCTTCTCAAGGATCTTCTGATTATGGAAAATGTAAAAGGGGCCGACGTTTTATACAAGCTAATGCAACTTCTTGCTTTTCAGGTAGGGAGTGAAGTTAGTACAGTAGAATTGGGCAACAAGCTTCAATTAAACCGCAAAACAGTAGAACGTTATCTTGATCTGCTCTGTAAAGTTTTTGTCATTTATCCCCGATCTGGCTTTAGTAATAATTTGCGCAAAGAAGTTACTAAGAGCAAGAAATGGTTTTTTTTTGATAACGGGATCCGCAATGCGTTAATTTCTAATTTCAATCCCTTATCACTTCGCAATGATATTGGTCAACTCTGGGAACAATACATTTTGAGTGAAAGAATAAAATACAATAGTTATGGTAATTATTTTCCCCAATACTTTTTTTGGCGCACATATGATGGACAGGAAATAGATTCTCTGGAATTAAATAATAAACAGAAGATACAAGCTCTCGAGTGCAAATGGCATGATGGAAAAATAAAAATTCCTGCGGCATTTGAAAAAGCCTACCCTAAAGCAAGTTTTGAGGTTTTAACACAAGATAACTATCTGGATTGGATCACATAAAATAATCAGACAAAACAATACCTTATGCCAGTATTCCAAATCTGATAAATTATGGCGCTCTAATTATTTGTTTCATTGCTGTAAATTCATTTTCCACGTTTTCCAATATTTGGTTATTGCATAATTTATAATAAACCAAAAAATAGCTCCAAAAAATTATTTACAGAAAGAATAAATAATCCAACGGGTGCATTTCAAAATCCTTTGCACCGAAGGGCAAAAAGCAGCATACTCTATGTAGCCGAGAATGAATTTGTCGAAGATGGTGTATATAAATGCAGCAAGGGCACGGTAGAAGCGGGCGGTTTAGACTCCGGCCGTCCTAGCTACCCTCGTTGGTATCCCCACCAACCGGTGAAATTTTGAAATGGATCCATCCAAATTCTCCAAACATCTCAAAGAATGTACTAACTTAATCACCCATAGAATTGAACACGTCTAAAATATCTGACATACTATCCCATCTAAACTCCGTGGCTCAATAAAATGTTTTAGTTTTGAAACTTATAGAATTATTATGGATATAGAGATGAATAAAAATGAAGACGCTAATAAAATGGCATGGAGTGAAATTAAGAAGCTGGTGAGTAAAATAGAAGAAGGCGGCGGCAAAAAAGCGATTCAAAAACAAAAAGACAGAAATAAATTAACGGCAAGAGAGCGTATCAATTATTTGATTGATAAAGAAAGAATGTTCATTGAAATAGGCGCTTTCGCAGGTTATGGTATGTATGAAGAATATGGAGGCTGCCCCGCGGGCGGTACTGTTGCAGGGCTCGGTTATGTGGCAGGAAGGCAATGTGTAATACTCGCAAACGATCAAACAGTAAAAGCAGGCGCATGGTTTCCTATAACCGGCAAAAAAAATCTTCGCATGCAGGAGATAGCTATGGAAAATAAACTGCCCGTTATTTATCTTGTAGATAGCGCAGGCGTTTTCCTACCTATGCAGGACGAAATATTTCCGGATAAAGAACATTTTGGGCGCATCTTTCGGAATAATGCAAAAATGAGTGCCATGGGGATCACGCAAATTGCCGCAGTAATGGGGCCATGTGTGGCTGGTGGCGCCTATCTTCCCATAATGAGCGATGAAACACTGATGGTAGAAGGTGAAGGGCACGGTTCTATTTTTTTGGCAGGTCCATATCTTGTAAAAGCAGCTATCGGGGAAAATACAGATAGTGAAACCCTTGGTGGCGCCAATACACATATGTCTATCAGCGGAATTGCCGATTATAAATTTAAAACTGAAGAAGAATGCCTTGATCAGGTAAGAAATATTATTTCTAAAATAGGCGATTTTCCAAAGGCCGGGTTCAACCGGATAGAGCCGGTAAAGCCGGCAAAAGACAGTTCCGATGTTTACAAAATTTTCCCTGAAGGCAATTCGAAACCTTACGATATGCATGAGCTCATTGAAACGATTGTAGACGATTCCTCTTTCGAAGAATTTAAAGCAGACTATGGCAAAACAATTATTTGTGGCTATGCACGAATAGATGGATGGGCTGTAGGAATTGTTGCCAACCAAAGATTGAATATTAAAAATAAAAAAGGTGAGTTGCAAATGGGCGGCGTAATTTATAATGACAGCGCCGATAAAGGAGCCAGGTTTATTATGAATTGCAACCAGAAAAAAATACCACTTATATTTTTTCAGGACATAACCGGGTTTATGGTGGGTACCCGGAGCGAGCATAGCGGTATCATAAAAGATGGCGCTAAAATGGTAAATGCAGTTGCCAATTCTGTAGTGCCAAAACTAACTTTCATAATTGGAAACTCTTATGGAGCAGGCAACTATGCAATGTGTGGCAAAGCTTATGACCCGCGATTTATTTATGCATGGCCAACTGCTAAAATTGCTGTGATGGGCGGCGAACAAGCAGCAAAAACTCTATTGCAAATAGAAGTGGCTTCTTTAAAAGCAAAAGGCAAAGAAATAACTCCCGAAAATGAACAGCAACTTTTAAAAGAAATGACCGATAAATACACCTCTCAAACAAAAGCCACTTACGCAGCCTCACGGTTATGGGTAGACGCTATTATTGATCCGAAGGAAACAAGAAACATTATTTCGGAAAACTTATCTGCAGCAAATAATAATGCAAATATCGGGGAATTTAAAACCGGCGTTTTTCAAGTGTAATTCAAAATTCTCCTCTTTAAATTAAAATATAAATCCTATTCTCCTCTCCTGATGAACCCTCACATAGTTAACATATATACTGATGGTGCTTCCCGTGGAAATCCCGGCCGCGGTGGCTACGGAGCTATTTTAATTTGGGGAAAAATTAAGAAAGAACTGTCAGCAGGATATAAGCTGACAACTAACAACCGAATGGAATTAATGGCTGTAATTGCCGCTTTAGAAACGCTTAAAAAAGATGGCCTCCAACTCGAAATTTATTCTGATAGCAACTACGTTGTAAAGGCTGTGATGGAAGGGTGGCTTAAAAAATGGTTGAAAACAAACTTTAAAGGAGGAATAAAAAATAAAGATCTTTGGTTGAAATACCATGATCTCTCACTAAAAAATAATATCCGCTTTCACTGGGTAAAGGGCCACGCCGCGAATGAAATGAATAACAGATGCGATGTGCTCGCAACGGAAGCCGCCGATGGAAGGAATTTGTTGACAGATGAAGGATATGAAGGGGGAAGGGTTAATTAGTTTATTGATTAGTTCGTTTATTGGTTTATTTGTTGAAATTTTATTACATATCTATTTTAATATTCTTCAATACAAAACCTCTGATAATCCATTTTATAGTTTTCTTATATTTATATAAAGTGAGTGGCTACGCGACCTCCTTAACGATATTAAATTTCATTACAAATTATGTAAATTTGGGGAAAACAAAATGAAACTAAAAGTAATTATTCATAAGGCTGAAGAAGGAGGATTATG
>JBDTEK010000098.1:0-7697 GCA_039922575.1 Ginsengibacter sp. | reverse complement strand
GAAAAAAAGATTTTTAGACACGATTGATTTGTTCAAAAATCACTTAAAAATATAAATCATAATATTGAAATAAGGTTGTAAACATGTATTGGAAATATTCTACTAAGGTTTAAGAATGACGCCGCGCTTTTTTTTGTTATTCGAAAATTACGAATAGTATCCTTTTTAATAAGGTGCTTTCAAGATATTTACTTCGAAATGATATTTTTAAAGCACTTTAAGACAGGATCTAATTCATCTTTAACAAACCTTAGTAGCATTGTAAGAAATTAAATTCCAACCTTATTACACTATTAACTTGTACTCAAAGTAATGAATAGTAAGTTTTTTCAATGAACATCGGTCAATGTTTTTAGCCCTCGATTAGTATACATTATCACATCAAAAAATGCTTTACATCGTTCCATCTCCCATAGGCAACCTTGCTGATATTACTTTCAGAGCAATAGAAGTTTTGAAATCAGTTGATTTAATTTTAGCGGAGGATACCAGAACTTCGTCTAAGCTTCTACGTTATTATGCAATTGAAAAACCAACGACGCCATATCATCAGCATAATGAACACAAAATAATTGCACACTTAACTGAACAATTAATCGCCGGCAAAATAATGGCATTAATTACTGATGCTGGCACACCCGGAGTAAGTGATCCTGCTTTTTTGCTGGTGCGTGAATGTATAAAAAATGACATCAGAGTTGAATGCCTGCCGGGCGCAACTGCCTTTGTTCCTGCTTTGGTTAATAGTGGACTACCCATGAATAGTTTTTGTTTTGAAGGCTTTTTGCCATTAAAAAAAGGAAGGCAAACATTTTTGAAACGCATGGCTGAAGAAGAAAGAACGATGGTTTTTTATGAAAGCCCGATGCGGCTGCCAAGAACACTAAAAGATTTTATTGAATACTTTGGTGCGGAAAGGCAATGCTGTGTAAGCCGGGAACTTACTAAAATATTTGAAGAAAATAAAAGAGGAACATTACTGGAAGTGTCTGATTATTTTAATGCGAAAACGGTGAAAGGAGAAATAGTAATAGTAGTGGGAGGGAAGTAATGAGATTTGACAACACAGATTTGCCGGCTTTTCCAAAATTGCCAAATTGTAAACGATGCGAAATCATGAAAGTTGTCAAATCTAAAACTGCAGAGTAAAAATGCTTCCCTCGCCAAATTTGGATTGCACATGTATATTCCCTTTATGTACCATCATTATCTGTTTGCATAAACTTAGCCCAATACCACTGCCTGTTTTTTTTGTACTAAAAAAAGGAATAAATATTTTTTCCGTAACCTCTTCCGTCATGCCAGTGCCATTGTCTGAAACTTTTATGAAAACTTTTCTTTGAGTATTTTCTCCTGCCGAAAGAATAATTTTTCCATGCTCTCTTTCTTTAACGGCGTCAATGGCGTTCACTACCAGGTTGATCAGCACTTGTTCAACCAGTGATGTATCAATTTCAATCATTAAACCGGTTTCTTTCAGAACAATGTCTAACTCAATTTTTTTCAGCGCGAGCGTTGGCTGCATCAGGCTGAAAATATTTTCAAACAGGTCTCTTACATAAACATTCCTGAGATCAGGAGTAGTAATCTTATTTAAATTGCGATAAGTTTCCGCAAATTTGAGCAGGCTTTCACTTCTTCTTTTTATCGTTTCAATACCTATTTCAAGATCATCAACAGCGCCTGATTCATTATTTAATATGGGCCTCGAATTTTGTAAAATATTCTTTAAAGTTCCTGCCAGTGAAGAAATTGGAGCTACAGAATTCATAATTTCATGCGTCATTACACTTAATAATTTTTGCCAGGCTTTTGATTCGGTTTCATCAACGGCTTCGTTTATATTTTGAAAAGCGATGAGTTTAAATATTTTTCCTTCCGTTTGAAATTGGGTTGCAGAAAGCAAGACTTTAAAATCTCCTCTTTCGGGATGAGCATTGGCAATTTTTCCTTCCCCCGGCTGTAATTTGATGATTTCGTGGTAAAGTGATTCATCCCTTTTACTTAAAGAATGAATGGTATGTAAATACGGCAACTGAAGCATTTGTTTAAGTGAATCATTCATCCAGATAACTTGGCCTGTTTCATATTCATAAGAAAGGATGCCGGTATTTACCATTTCAAGGATCTTTTGCAGGTATTGATACTGCACTTCCCTTTCTTTACTAATAGATTTGAAGGCATCATTGATGCGGTTAAATCCTTTTCGTAAAGTCTGTAATTCAGCGGGAGCATGAGTTACATTAAAGTGCCGGGAAAAATCTTTATATTCGACAGACTCGACAAAACTGTTTAATTCTTCGCGTGTTTTACTTTGAAAACGATACCATTCATAAAATTGATAAGTGACTATCGGTAATAAAATAACCAAATAAGCCCATTGCATTTTCACGATGAAATATGACACTGCAAATAGGGTTACAAAAAGAAGTAATATCCTCATTACAATTTTATATTCAATTCGTTTGTGCATGAAATACGATTGTAGATTTAAAATTTGAGATTTTTGATTTATTTTTAATGGATATTCTTGTTAACGAATGGGTGTTTCAAATTTAAAAACCACCATATTTTTGAATGAGTTTGCCAATAAGAGCTTTCATATTGTCGCATCATCTTAGTGTGCTTTAAATCTCATACTTATTCAACCTCCTATAAAGTGCTGTTCTTGTTAAGCCCAACTCCTTTGCGGCTTTGGTAATGTTTCCCTGGTATTTATCAATAACTTTTAAGATAGTATTTTTTTCAAGAGTTTCTAAATGAAGAGGCGTACTTTCTCTTTCATCTTTATTTTGTGAAACATTTTCTATAGGGGAAAATATAATATCTAAATCGGAAAGCTCATTACCTTCAGCCATTATTACGGCTCGCTCCATTACATATTGAAGCTCGCGCACATTACCGGGAAAAGTATATTGATAAATTTTCTCTGTTGCTTTTGCATTTAAAACGGGCTGTTTTTTTAAATATTTATCAGCATAAATTTTTAAAAAATGATTGGCCAAAAATAAAATATCGCCGCCTCTTTTCCGCTAGGGTGGCATTGTTATTTCTACAGTGTTAATCCGGTAAATCAAATCTTTTCTAAAACGATTTTCATTGGACAGGTCTGTTAAAGATAGATTGGTAGCACATATCAGCCTGATGTCTATATCAATTATTTCATTGCTTCCTATTCTGCTTATCTGCCGGTTTTGTAAAGCGCTTAAAAGTTTTGCCTGTTGTTGTAAAGTGATATTTCCTATTTCATCCAAAAATAAAGTTCCGCCCGTTGCTGCTTCAAATCTTCCCTGGCGGTCTTCTCCGGCTCCTGTGAAAGAACCTTTTTTATAGCCGAACAGCTCACTTTCAAAAAGTGACTCTGTAAGCGCTCCCACAACCACTTTTACAAAAGGATTGTTTGCGCGAAGCGACCTTTTGTGAATTTCGTTTGCGATAATGTCCTTTCCCGTTCCATTTTCTCCCAATACCAGGATATTGGCATCTGTGGGCGCTATTTTCTCTACTTTATAAAAAATATCTTTCATCACTTCTGATTCTCCGGAAACAATATTCATTCTATTCCCATCTTGCCTGCTTTCAATTTTCTCTTTTAAATTCCCCTTTCCTTTTAGTAATTCTTTGATGGTGCTGATCAATTTTTCGTTGTGCCAGGGTTTTATAATAAAGTCCGCTGCGCCTTCCTTTAAAGATCGAACGGCAAGATCTATATCGCCATACGCTGTAATCATTATTACCATTGCATTTGAACCTGATTCCTTAATTTTTTTCAGCCAAAAAATACCTTCATTTCCTGTGTTAATGGAACTTTTAAAATTCATGTCAAGAAGAATAATATCAAAGAATTTATGAGATAAAATGGAGAGGATATTTTCAGGGTTCTTCTCTGTAATTACTTCTTTGGCTTCTGTTTTTAATAACATTCGAACAGCGGTTAGCACGTCAATATCATCATCAATTATAAATATAGATGCATTTTTTAGAATCATTTTTCAAATGTCTTTCTTTTTTGAATAAAAGTATCTGGTGCAAGATTACCATAATTTAAAATATTTTTCTGCGAAAAAATGATAAAATATTTTTTAAAAAAATAGTGTTTCAAAAGCGGATAGTTAGTGTATCATAACCGAACGCTCCGGAACTTGATGGTTTTTGAAATACATTGAAATTCAATTAATTATGATTATGGCACACCGTTGATAAGCATAATGTCAAATACAAACGGTGAAAAAGAAAGCAACAAAAAGCCGGGTGTATCAATAAAAAGATTTCTTAAACTTATAAAAAAATAATCATGAAACTTCAATCAAACAATTTATTGGAAACTCTTAACAGTAAGGAAATAAATAGTCTTACCAGGGAGGTTAAAGAAACTTTAGACAGCAATTTTAAAAAAGGGGATAAAAAGATTTTCAGTGATGTTGATCTCTGGAATATTTATAAACGCAAAAGGGATTTTGAAATTAGAAGATTTTAAAAATGGTGCAAAGGCTACCAACCTTAAAAACTTCATTCCTGCATTCATAAAAGCTTTTTGCAAGGTTGGCAACTTTGAATAAAAAGCGACAATTTGAATTGCACCCAATTAAATATCTAAAACTTTTAAAACAAATATTCATGAAACTTCAATCAAACAATCTATTGGAAACTCTTAACAGTAAGGAAATAAATAGTCTTACGAGAGTGGTGAAAGAAACTTTAGACAGCAATTTTAAAAAAGTGGATAAAAAGATTTTCAGTGATGTTGATCTCTGGAATATTTATAAACACAAAAGGAATTTGGGGTACACCAGGCCTTGAAAATTTAGAAAAGATCTTTTATCTCTTTGAGATACACCTTCCGCATTTATATAAAATCTCTTTTTATTTGTATGAAATCCAGGGCTGGTTCCAGGGTTTCGAGATTGTATCAAAACGATACACGCACTGTATCAAAAACGAACATGTCAGGGAATTTCGAATTTCATACTTAACTGAAAAACAAGCATTTAAACAATGGCACATGTTTGTATAATTAGTTAGAGCAGTAATTGACAGGGAATAAAATCATCACTTGCTTTCAAATGGAAAATCATGGATAGAGTAATTGTAAAAAAGAAATGGAGCGCTAAAAGAATCTGGACTATAGGGGGCATTGTTGCATTGATTGCATTGATTGCTGCAAGCTATTTTTTTACTTCCGGCAAAAGCAAATTAAACGTGGATACTGAGCGCATATCCGTCAGCGAAATTAAGAGAGGTGCTTTTCAGGAATTTATTCCAGTGAATGGAGTAGTGCTTCCGCTAACTACTATTTATCTTGATGCGGTAGAAGGTGGGCGGGTAGAAGAAAAATTTGTGGATGATGGCGCTATGATGAAAAAGGGTCAGCCAATTTTAAGATTATCGAATACTGATTTGCAATTGGGATTAGTAACACAGCAAACAAACGTTTATAATTTACTTACGCAAATGCAAATTTCAAAAAATGCCGCCCAACAAAATACTGTGGGTAAACTGAACAATATGACTGATGTCCAAAGTCAATTAAAGGAAGCTGAAAGGGTATATAAATTGGATAAATATTTATTTGAACAGAAGGCAATCGGCTCACAGGAATATCAGCAGGCATTAAATAATTATGATTATTTATTGCAAAAGAAAAAGTTGAGTGATAAGATTTTGCAGCAGGATTCTGTATCTACAAATCAACAGTTGACACAGGCCAGGCAATCGTTTGAGGGTTCTCAAAATGCATTGAATGTCATGCGTCAAAAAGTAGGTGACCTTATCGTTCGTGCACCGATTGATGGGCAATTAACGTCCCTTGATGCGGAAATTGGCCAATCAAAAAATAAGGGAGAACGCCTTGGGCAAATAGATGTAACAAGTGGATTTAAAGTAAGAGTGGATATAGATGAACATTATATTTCAAGAATATTTATTGGATTGATGGGCGATTTCGATTTCAATAATAAAACTTATAAACTGGAAATAAAAAAGGTATATACGCAGGTAAATAACGGCCGTTTCCAGGTGGATATGGAATTTACAGGTGATGTGCCCCAGGGAATCCGCCGTGGACAAACATTGCAGATCCGTTTGGCATTGAGCGATGAAACACAGGCTGTGCTTTTACCCAAAGGTGGCTTCTATCAACAAACCGGCGGCAATTGGATTTTTAAAGTAAGTGAGAATGGAAAAACTGCTTACAAAGTTGATATACAACTTGGCCGCCAGAATCCTGATTATTACGAAGTGTTGCAAGGATTAAAACCGGGAGATAAAGTGGTAACCAGCAGTTATGAGAATTATGGAAATATGCAGGAGTTGGTGTTGAAGGAGCCGTAATAAAAAAAATATAAAATTCAAAAACAATAAAACGGATTTTATGAAAAAGAAGATTTTAGTAAAAATCGTTGGATTTTTTTTCATCTTCATATTTTCTTTTCTGTTGCAATGGAAATTAACTTTCGGAGGAACCGATTGCAAAATAGACGTGGAAAAAATTAAAGCAAAAATTTGTTTACCGCCGCTTGAAGAAAACAGTGATGAAATGAAAGGGATTTACCCTTTTGAAGATTTTCTGATAAGAATTTAAAATAATTATAGAAAAAAATGGGAATAAATAAATCAGAATTCAACCAACCTGATTTCAGTTATGTTAATAAAATCGTTTCGATTGAATGTTGCGATATCCATAAGATCATTATCCAGCATGATTGAAATAATTTCAATTTCGTAAACCTGGTTTCTAATTGGGCGCCTTTTTAATGAGAGTTGCTAAAATATTCAAACTTTTTTCGGTTGGGAAAAAAAAGTTGAATTTAATTTTAAATCAAAATAGTAAATTAAGCAAAGTTGTAAATCTATTTTTAGTTCCTAAAAGAGATTCGGCTTCAGAACCAAGTTTAATGATATCAAAGTCAAGTTTTTTTTTGATAATGATGCTGTTTATAAAAAAAATTTAATTCGTTTTCTATATAAAAGTACAAATTTTAAAAGTCTGAAATAGAATGGAAAGAGCAAACAAACATAAAAACAATACAAATGATAAAAATAAAAGACCTGGAAAAAATCTACCGCACTGAAGAAGTAGAAACGGTAGCGCTCAACAAACTTTCTTTTGCTGTGAATGACGGAGAATTTGTTGCAGTGATGGGCCCATCCGGTTGTGGCAAATCTACTCTACTAAACATTCTTGGATTGCTGGATGATCCGGATAGTGGAAGCTTTTTATTCAATGGAGTTGAGGTAGCACATTTCAATGAAAGGAAAAGAGCTGACTTGCGTAAACGGAATATTGGATTCGTTTTCCAGAGTTTTAATTTGATTGATGAGTTGACCGTTTTTGAAAATGTAGAATTGCCGCTTATCTATCTAGGTGTGAAAAGTAATGAAAGAAAAAAACGTGTGGAAGCTATATTGGATAAAGTACAGATCATGCATAGAAAAAACCATTACCCGCAGCAATTATCAGGCGGTCAGCAACAGCGTGTGGCCGTAGCAAGAGCCGTAGTAAATAATCCCAAATTAATTCTCGCGGATGAACCTACCGGAAACCTTGATTCATCCAACGGCAATGAGGTAATGCAAATGCTTACAGAATTGAATGAACAGGGAACCACTATTATTATGGTTACACATAGTGAACATGATGCACGCTATAGTCATCGTATTATTCGCATGTTGGATGGACAAACGGTTACGGAGAATAT
>JBDTEK010000097.1:0-7493 GCA_039922575.1 Ginsengibacter sp. | reverse complement strand
ATGCGAAAGCAGTAGCGGTGTCTTCAAAAGAAATATTCATTTCTATATAATTAAAAAAGTCGAAATTCTGAAATCACAAACGAACTACCAAATTTAATTATCCGATTGCTAATTTGATAAGGTGCTTAAAGGTTATATCCTGAAAAGGTTTTCATTTTTAGGTGTCTTATTTACGGAAGCTTTGGGCTTTAAAAATGTCGAAAAGTTGCCGACCCTTTTAAGGCTGGAAACGTTTAACCTCTCCTGATGTTGGATTAAATGTCAATCTTTGTTGGTTCGGTAGATACCTGTTTTACCCAGTTTTGTAATGCGCCGGCAAGTTTACGGTCATTACTTAATCGTGGTACTTTATTTTGGCCACCAAGCTTTCCTACGCTTTTCATGTACCGTATAAAACCGTTTTTTTCCACTACTTTTATTTTTAAAGGATGCAAAATATTCCCTTTAATAAGGTCATTGTAATAAATATTCTTCTTTCGTAAATTGTCATCCACTTTTGCTGCGAAGCGCTCCAGGTTTGTCGGAAGATTTTCAAATTCAACGAACCATTCATGATAGCTCTTTTCTCCGTTAGTGGAAATGTTGGGAGCTACCGTAAACTCAGTTATTTTAATATTTTCTGTGTCTGCTGCTTTTGATAAAGCATCTTCTACTTCTTCTCCTATTACATGTTCGCCAAATGCAGAAATAAAATGCTTAACCCTGCCACTTACTATCAGGCGGTAAGGATTTAACGAAACAAACTTTATAGTATCCCCGATATTATAAGCCCATAAACCCGCATTGCTGCTGATAATAAGCACATAATTTTTATTTAATTCTACCTCTTTTAGAGTAAGGCGCGTAGGGTTTTCTTTTGATATTTCTTCCGCTGGAACAAACTCATAAAATATTCCACTATCAGAATTGAGCAGCAATCCTTCTTCTTTCTGACTGTCCTGAAATGCAAAAAAACCTTCACTTGCCGGAAATAATTCAATAGTATCCACCTTCTTACCAATGCTTTCAAAAAGTTTAGCTTTGTAAGGTTCAAAGCTTACTCCACCCTGCACCATCAAATTGAAACCGGGAAAAATATCTTTTATCTTTTTTCCTGTTTTCTTTTCCAGTTCATCAAAATACATTTGTATCCACGGTGGAATTCCGCTGATCACCGTCATGTTTTCATTTACAGTTTCTTCTACAATTTTAGCTAATTTTTCTTCCCAGTTATTGATGCAATTGGTCTCAAAAGTGGGCAATTGATTGGAACGTAAATATTTCGGAACATGGTGATTTACAATGCCGCTCAATCTTCCTGTAGGTATGCCTCCAATCCTTTCCAATTCGGGAGTTCCACTTAAAAAAATCATTTTACCATTAGCAAATTGAGAGTTTCCGGTCTGCGCCATATAACATAGTAACGCGTTTCGTGCCGTGTTTATATGGTTTGGAATGGAATCTTTTGTGATAGGAATATATTTCACCCCACTTGTAGTGCCACTTGTTTTGGCAAAATAAAGAGGTTGTCCTTTCCATAAAATATTATGTTTTCCCTGTTTTATTTTTTCTATATATCCTTTAAAATCTTCGTAAGTCCTCAGAGGAACATTTTTTACATAATCAGCGTGCGATTTAATCTGATCGAAATTATGTTCTTTTCCAAATTCAGTTTTGGATGCGGTCTTTAGCAGAGAATTAAAAATGTTTTCCTGATCAGCAACTGCTGTCAGCATTGATTTTTTTATCTGTTTGTAAATATATACCGCAAATGGTTTTGCCAGAAATGACTTTATCTTCATTACGTAAAAAGCTAATCGTTAAATACAAAATTACTAATAAATGATTTAAACTCAATTACAATTACAGCGCTACTCTTTATCCTGGTCGATGCAGTTGATTACACCTATAATTCTTATCACATGGTTACTACTGCTTCAATTTTGGCGATGGATTTTCAAATAAACAGGTATTTAATTTATTCTATCTAAAAACTATGAATGCATCGCCAAAGACAGTTTTTCTTTTAATTCACTTTGTTGAAACATGGCAGATCTATCGGATTGCATTTCACTATTCCCTTGCCCACCCATTCTGCCGCCGCCATGTCCCATGCCACCTGATCTTCCACCACCTCCCATTCTGCCGCCTCTGCTTTCGCCTTCACCTTCACCAAAAGAGCCATTTTCTTCCCTTTTACTTCTCGATTGGGCAGGCATTTTAAGTGCATCAATAATTACATTGAGGGAAATTCCTTTTGAAAGGTCTTTCGCGTTAAAATCATTCCCACATAATTCTTTTAATGGGACGGAAACCTCATAGGTCAGCATATTATTCTCATCCCAATTTATGGCTGCATGTATTCCTGATGTATCGTTTGTAGAAATAGCGCCCTCTCTGTTAGTAAAGCCTTTCACTATCATCAGAGAATCGCCGGCAAGAAACGCAGTGTGCAATTTTTGATGTGAATACGAAGGGTCAGCGGCTATGGCATTTTCGGTCCTTTCGGGTTTAGATTCCTCTGCAGGCAAAGGGAAATTAATACTTGCTTTGTGCTTGCCATTGATTTTGTTACTTAAATTAATTTTCATTCCCGCTCTTATTATTTTAACCTGTATTATTTCATCGTTACTTTGAAAACATAAATAAAGATTGTTGCTATCGTTTTTAAAATCAAAAAAGAGTTTGGTGTTAGTTTCGTAATGATGCAATGGAAGACTCCAATCATGTGCATCGCCATCAATTTTTACACGTGTGGCCGACCACGAAAGTGCCGTATTTTCCTGCGCAAAAGCGCGTGAACTCATTAATAATATTGCAAAGGCATAGAGGCATTTCATCATGCTAAAAAATTTATTCAAATTTATTGTTTTGACGGGCTTTTCAATTATTACCTGTCATCATTTGGTAATTATTTTTGATTAAACTTAATTTTTGTAAAACAATTGGCTTTTGAAATTTGATTTTGCTGGTATATCTTTTCCTGCTTTAATATCACGCTACTTACGGAGCAATAGTGAATTCATTTCCTTTTATAATGTTGCCTCTACTAAAATGTCGCTTCCTGGAGTTCGTGCGTAAAGCTTTAGCAGCAACTTTAAGGAAACCAAAATTCCAAAAGAGATTTGTAATTTTGCCGCTTATGTCAAGTGGAAAAACAGTTGCGCTGCACACATTGGGTTGCAAATTAAATTATTCAGAAACTTCTGCTATTGGAAGATTACTGGAGCAGGATGGTTTTGTAACAAAAGAATTTACAGATGAGGCAGATGTGTATGTGATCAATACTTGTTCCGTTACAGAAAATGCTGATAAAGAATGTCGTATGCTGGTGCGTAGAATTCAGCGCACAGCGCCGGAAGCATTGGTAGTAATTATAGGATGTTATGCGCAATTAAAACCAAAAGAAATTGCTGAAATTCCGGGAGTTGACCTTGTGCTTGGCGCGTCTGAGAAATTTAATATTACCACGCACTTAAAAGAATTGACGCATGGCGACAGCGCAAAAATATGTAGTTGCGAAATTGAAGATGTAGAAGGTTTCCATTCTTCCTTTTCACTTACTCAAAGAACCCGTACTTTTTTAAAAGTGCAGGATGGCTGCGATTATAATTGCTCATTTTGTACTATTCCACTTGCGCGTGGAAGAAGCAGGAGTAATTCGATTGAAAATGTTTTGGCCGAAATAAAAAAAATAGAAGATGCAGGTGTAAAAGAAATTGTGTTAACAGGAATTAATCTTGGTGATTTTGGAAAGGATGGAAAAGGCGAAAAGACAGGTAATAATTTTTATTCTTTATTAGAAGAATTAGAAAAAAGCACCAATATAGAACGCTACCGGGTTTCATCAATAGAGCCTAATTTACTTACTAATGAAATTATCAGTTTTGTTGCAAGAAGAAAAAAAATAATGCCTCACTTTCATATTCCACTGCAAAGTGGAAGTAACAAAATCTTAGGCCTGATGCGGCGCCGTTACAAAAGAGAATTATATGCAGATAAAGTTTCTGTTATTAAAAGTTTAATCCCTGAGTGCTGCATTGGAGTTGACGTGATCACAGGATTCCCCGGAGAAACGGATGATGACTTTAAAGAAACTATTGACTTTTTATTATCGCTTGACGTTTCTTATTTTCATGTGTTTACTTATTCAGAAAGAGCGAATACTCATGCTCTTGAAATAGCACCGGTGGTTCCTGTGCATGTACGCAACGAACGAACTAAAATCCTGCGCTCTCTGTCTTATAAAAAAATGCAGCACTTTACAAGAGAACATTCCGGTGAAACCAGGAAGGTTTTATTTGAAGGCCATCATAAAAACGGAATGATGGAAGGCTACACCGATAACTATATAAAAATTTCTATCCCTTTTAAAGAAGAATGGAGTAATGAAATACTAGATTGGAAAATATGAAGTGATTCGCAATTATTTATAAAATAGGTGATTTTATGTTTACGCGCTGTCAAAATTAATATTTTTAAGAAACATATTGCCATTTCATTGCTATCAACTAATATAGTAATCGTGAAAAATGATAAAATAAATTGAATTTTAGAATTAATCAGTTTTAATAAATAAATTCAATACTTTTAAAAAAAAATAATTTTATGAACAAACTGGTAAGAGGATTAATAGCTGCTTATGGCGCAAAAAAATTAGGTGGAGGTTGTTTAGGAACCATCGTCGTTTTCTTTGTTATTTATTTCTTACTTGGAAATGTTCACTGTTAAGGCTGAAGACGGAATGCTCCCAGATGAAAACTGAAAGCAACGCTTATTACTTTTTCCAATCATCAAGCAGCCTTCGTATAATAATTATTTCCGCTGTATGATAACTATTATGGTCGGCAAGTACAAGCGCTTCTTTTAATAAGCTTTGGCCATTGCCATAATCGAAAGGATGATAAATATTTTCTCCTGAATTGCTCAACAGTTTTATAAATTCTTCCCGGTCAGATTTAATTTGTTCAATTGATTGATTCCATTCGTCATTTGATTCAGGTGCAGGTTTCGATGCCCAGTAATCATCCGGCCATGCGGGCGATATATGATTTTTGTTTCTTGAATATTCCAGAATATCATTTTGTGCAATCCGGATATGTTCAACTAATTGCCAAATGCTATAAGGAAGGCTCTTTGGTTTTTTCCCAATTAAATCAAAACTGATATCTTTCAACGAATCGTCAAACGAAACATGCGCATTCCCTTTGTTTAAAAGATCAGTTAAGTTTTTTATAACTGTATCAGTGCTATTATTTTTTAATTTTTCCGTTTTCATAATTGATAATTTTAATTTTATAAGTCTTGCACAACTATCATCCCAAAAAAAGTTCATTGCTCTCTTTGCACGGTTACATTGCCCGGAACTGATATGAGCCACAATCCCGTAAAGGTGAAAAGGCCATTTAACACCAACAATTCTATTCCGATATGGAAACCGCTAAACCATTGAACGGCGTTCTGGCTGATAATATAACACAATACGGGAGCCAACAAGCAAACAATCAAAGTAGCATAACCCTGTCGCACACTCCGCTTGGTAAGAATACCAAAAGAAAATAAACCTAATAAAGGCCCATATGTGTAACCGGCTAATTGCAAAATAATGTCAATAATTGATTTATTATTGATCCCTTTAAATACCATCACACATAAATAAAATACAACGGTAAATAATAAATGTACCCATATGCGCTTTCTTTTTAAATGTCTTTCATTTATATACTCTTTTCTTTTAAGCCCAAGGATATCTATACAAAATGAAGAGGTAATTGCGGTAATAGCTCCGTCCGCACCAGGAAAAAGAGTAGAAATAATTCCTATTACAAAGATAATAGAAACCCATGCAGGCAAATAATGAAGCGCTATTGTTGGAAACAGGTCATCACCTTTTACATTAATATTATTTGTTGTTGCAAGAAAATATAATAAACCACCCAAAAATAGAAACAATAGATTCACAATCACCATGATGGTGCTAAAAGTGAAAATATTTTTTCTAGAATCTTTCAATCTTTTTACGCTGATATTTTTTTGCATCATTTCCTGGTCAAGCCCTGTCATAGCTACCGTAATAAAAGCGCCCCCAATAATTTGCTTGAGCCAGAAGCCTGCGCTGTTTACATTTGTATTAAATATTTTCGTGTAGCCATGCACGTTAAGTGTATTCATTGCTTCAAAAAAGGAAAGGTTCATATAATTCATAATGTAAATGATGCATACGATTAAAGCGATCAGCATAAAAGTTGTTTGCAACATATCTGTAAATACGATCGTTTTTACACCTCCTTTATAAGTGTACAATAAAATCATTATCAGAACTATTGAAGATGTTATCCAAAATGGCACATTCATTTCATCCAAAATAAATATCTGCAATACATTGATCACTAAATACAATCTCGCAGTAGCGCCAAGAGTTCTTGAGATAATGAAAAATAAAGAACCTGTTTTATAGGCAACCATACCAAAACGCTGATGAAGATAATGATAAATGGAAGTAAGGTGTAGTCTGTAATACAGTGGCAACAGTAAATACGCGACAATAAAGTAGCCAAGAAAATAACCGATTACCACCTGCAAATATTCAAAATGATTGTTGCCAACTGTACCTGGCACACTCAAAAAAGTAACTCCGGTCATTGAAGTACCTACCATTCCAAAAGCAACCATCATCCAGTTGCTATTGCGGTTGCCAATAAAAAATGATTCATTATTTGAATGGCGGCTCGTGTACCACGCTACAGTTAAGAGCACGACAAAATATATAATAACGAATGTAAATAATAAAGAAGGCGACATGAATTAAAGCACATTTACACAAAGAATAAAATAGTGTGCAAAGTAAATGTGGATTTGGGTAATTAAATAAAATAAAATTTGATTAAGCGGGTAACCAAAACAGAAAACAGTCCATTTTTATTTCTTAAAGAAATGAGTTTTCATCATAAAAACAAGCATACTGAAATTGTTTATTAATAAAATTATTTGTAATCATTCTAAATTTGATAAAAACGTATCCGCTTTGAGAGAGCTAATAGTTGTCAGTAATTACCTGATTATCTGCTATTCAACATTTCAATTCCTCATAACAAAATTTTCTACACTTACAGAGTTATTGAGGTAATTGTTACTCAAAAAAAAAGAAATTTTTAAGCCAATAAATAGTTTTTGACTTGAATAAGGAATGGCATATTAATAGCGTTGCCAATCAGTGCAGGCTTAACTTTCATTGAATTTTATCTTAACCTTTTAAATTTTAAATACGATGGATCTCATTTGCTTTAGCCATATCAGGTGGAATTTTGTTTACCAACGTCCGCAACATTTGTTAAATAGATTTGCGATATATAACCGGGTATTTGTTATAGAAGAACCTGAGTATGATCAGAATGAAAATACTTTTGAAATAAGAAAGGACTCTGACGATCATAATTTATGGATCGTAAATTTAAAAGTATCAAAAAATGTCTCTTTTGAAAAACGTAATGACAGATTAAAATTATTATTGAACT
>JBDTEK010000096.1:0-4896 GCA_039922575.1 Ginsengibacter sp. | reverse complement strand
CAGGCTCGGCAGAAATTACTACAGGATGATGGGTATGATGATAATGCTTAGTCATGTGGGTATTCGGAGATGAGTCACAACATAAAGTAATACCACAGGTTTGGCAGGTACGCAGATGCACCCAATCACTTCCGGTTTTTTTACATTCTTCGCATACCAATTCTTTGGGCTGTTTCAGCTCTTTTATATTTTGGATGTGCTCACATATTGATTGTTCTTCCATAACTTTTTTTTAGATGATTAAAGTTAATTTGAAAAGATTAACCGGACAAGAAAAGTTGCGTGAGATTCTGTGAGAATTAATCTGACGGAGATAGAGAAACGAAGTTCTGCTTTATACTTTTATGAATGTGAATATCGCTCACTTGTATTTGATTTTATAAGCAAGAATGATACAAGCAAAAATAAGCGTAATGCCATTTGCAATTATTATGGGCCAATCACTATCCATAATCCCATAAATGAACCAGAGTAAAGTTCCGAAAGAAAATATCGAATACATTCCCAGGGAAATGCCCGATGTGTTATTTGTTCTGATTGTTTTTAATGCCTGTGGCAAAAAAGAAGATGTGGTAGATACTGCAGCCAAAAGCCCAATAATTGTAGTAATACTCATTTATTATTATTATTTAACTATTAAAAGTGTAAGAGAGTTTTATTTAATTCATGATGTTATTTTTATCATTTTTCACTTTTTCAATTCAATTGATTTTTGATCATCAAAAGGTAGGTAAACATTATCTTAAAAATAATAGAGTGAAAAATTGTTCCTGTTAAAAATTCTATGTAGTAATTTCTCAACTGGATTAAAGATAGAAAGTTTTGTAAAAAGAAACTGTTGGTGAGGATGCCAACCTCACGAGGAGCATTAATTTTAAGATGATTCGAAAATTAAATATGATTTTTGAAGAAAAAGAATTGTTGTAGCTGTAGAACAAATTGATTTCGAATTTTATTTTGTTCCCAGTAATTCAATAATTAACTTAATTTAGAATTCAATTGCTCAAATAAAAACAATATGGACTGGTTACTCATTGGCGAAATTATCTATATAGTTATTGTAATCCTGGTATGTCTCCGTATAGTGTATGATACACAGAGTACTACTAAAACACTAGCCTATCTTCTCTTTGCCGTATTCGTGCCTTTTTTTGGAATGCTCTTTTATTTCTTTTTCGGTATTAATTATCGTAGCAGGAAAATGTACAGTAAGAAACTCTTAGAAAACAATACGATGCTGAATGGATTGAGAGAGCAATTGTTCTTGTCGGGAAAAAAAATATTTCAGGAAGGCGGCACAGAAATTAAAAGTAATAAAGAGCTCGCTTACCTTTTGTTGAATGATGGAATGAGTCCGCTGACTTCAAAAAATTCTGTGAAGCTTTTGATCAATGGTGAAAATAAATTTCCTGAGGTGCTGAGTGCTTTACGTGAAGCAAAAAATCATATCCATATTGAGTATTACATTTTTGAAGATAGCGGCATAGGAAATGAGATAGGAAACATCCTGATACAAAAAGCTAAGGAAGGAGTGAAGGTCAGATTTATTTATGATGATTTTGGCAGCAGTTCTATCAGAAAAAAATTTGTACGTAATCTCCGTGACAATCGTGTAGAAGCTTTCCCTTTTCTTAAAATCTCTTTTTTGATTTTTGCTAATCGTATCAATTATCGTAATCACCGTAAAATAATTGTGATTGACGGGCACACTGCTTTTGTAGGAGGCATCAATGTGAGTGATAAATACATCAATAAAGAAGGAGATGCGCAACATCTTTATTGGCGTGATACTCATTTGCGTATAGACGGGCCGGGCATACTGGAACTTCAATATCTTTTTTTATGCGACTGGAATTTTTGTGCCAATGAAAAGATAAAGCCTGACAGGATTTTTTTTCCTCCTATAAAAGACCTGGAAACTGCGGGTGATAAAATTGTTCAGATAGCGGCAAGCGGTCCTGATTCTAAAATCCCCACGATCTTATTTTCATTAATGCAGGCGATCAATTTGGCCACCAAAGAAATCCTGATCACCACACCTTATTTTATTCCCGGTGAGAGCCTGATTGATGCGGTAACGATTGCTTCATTAAGTGGTCTTTCTGTTAAGTTGTTGGTGCCGGATAAATCTGATTCTATCCTCGTGAATGCTGCAGCAAGATCTTATTATGATGATCTGTTGAATGCGGGTGTGGAGATCTATCTTTATCAAAAAGGATTTGTACATGCCAAAACTTTAGTGGCTGATCGAAAAGTGGCTGTAGTAGGCACAGCCAACATGGACTTCAGAAGTTTTGACCTCAACTTTGAAGTGAATGCTATCGTGTATGACAGTGAAATTGCCAATCAACTCGCTGATGTTTTTTATAATGATATAAAGTTTGCGAAAAGAATTGATGAAGCCGAATGGAGCAACCGTTCAAGAATTAAACAATTGGGTCAAAAAACTGCACGGCTTTTATCACCATTATTGTGATCCATACTATTCGTTTTCAAAAGATATTTTCTGCTGTCTAAAAAATTTGCCAGGCAATTTTATTTTTTATATTGTGTTGATGTTAGTTTTATCATTCTTGAGCGACTTACCAATCGAGGTAAAACAGTAACAAGAAATTTCTGAGGCCCTGAAATAACTGTATTTTTCCCTTTTAAAAATGCCTTAATGCCCACCTTCGCAGAGTTGTCAGGAGTATCATAAGGTTTGGATTCATAATTTTTAAAAGGACTATTAGCGTTTTTTGCAAAATTAGTTTTTGTCCTACTGGGACAAAGGCAGGTAACCGTTACATTAGTTCCGTAAAGTTCACCAAATAAAGATTCTGAAAAATTAAGGACATAACTTTTGGAAGCTACATATACTGCTGAATTCGGTATGGGTAAAAATGCTTCAGTAGATGCCACATTGATGATACCACCGGAATTTTTCTTTTTCATCCCTGGTAAATACAACAAGCAAAGTTCAGTTAGTGCATTAATATTTAATTGTAACATTGAATGATACCTTTCCAAATCATACTCCTCAAATTTCCCAATAGCGCCCACACCTGCATTATTTACTAAAACATCCACCTCCAGATGTAATGAATTTATTTTTTCGAACAATTCCTTTGCGGCATTTTCTTTGGACAGGTCTAAAACAATTGGATAACAATCCACCTTATATTTTTCTTTTATGGTATCCGCTAAATTGTTGAGTGGACTTTCAGAACGAGCCACAATAATAAGATTGGTACCCAACTCAGCAAACTGGTAAACAAAAGATTCACCAATGCCAGAGGAACCCCCTGTTATGAGAACCATTTTTGATTTTAGGTCTTTCATTTTTTTTCTTTAAAAATAATTTGAATTGATATTTTTATAAATTAGAACAGGAGAATGTAACCTTTCCAGTTACCCCGATAATTAAAATAATTCCACACTCCATGTTCTCTTCCAGGTGGCTCCTGCAGCGAGTTGGTTAATGCCTTCTTTTTTTTTCAATTGGTAATCATGATAAATATTATCTGCTATGCCACACCATGGTTCCAGGCAAACAAAAGGTGCATCTTTAGCAGCCCAGATTCCCAAATATGGAAAGCCTTCAAACCTAAACTTTAAGCCATGTGGATCTTTATCAGAATACAATTTTACCTGGTCGCTGTTGATGTGTTTTAAAACTATGGCGTCATTATAAAACAAGGAAGATTTAAGAGGTAACTTTTTATTATCAAGAGTGAGAGTTTCTGTATTATCGTTTGTTAAACCATTATCCAACAGGAAACGTTTTAAAGTACGATCGTTATTGAATTCCAGGGTGGAATCATCATATTTCAATTTATCATTTAATGGTACATTGAATGCAGGATGTCCGCCAACAGAAAAGTACATATCCTCATCACTAATATTTTGGACTATGTAGCTGCAATAAAGAGTATGTTGTTTGATTTCATATTGCACTTGTAAAATAAATTCGAAAGGATAAACAGCAAGCGTGTCCTCATTGCTATGTAAGGTGAAAATCGCAGAATTGTCAGCCGTTTTTTTTTCTTCAAACATTTTATCTCTTGCAAAACCATGACGTGATAAATGATATTCTTTATTACCAAAAATATATTTACCATCTTTCAATTCACCTATTATCGGAAATAATACAGGCGCGTGTTTGCCCCAATATTTTGGATCAGCCTGCCATAAATATTCGAGCGCATTTAGTTTTACGCTTTGCAGCTCAGCGCCCTTTTCATTTATCCTAACTACAAGATGATCATTTGCTATTTGTATCATGGTTCAAAAATACAAGCAATTTGTGAGGATAGAATTATTGGAGGAATGTCAAGCTCGCCAATTTTTGATAAAACGATAAAACAGCTTGTATCGGATATAATTATTTTAGGCATTGGCAACGTCCCTGGATAAATCAGAGGCAGGATAATTAAAAATAGAAACATTATAATTTCCTAATAATTCTGCAAAAGTCCTCTTAGAAAAACCAGCAAGTTCTGCTGCCTGGCCAAGTGAAAGTTTCCTTTGCTCATAAAGCTGCGAAGCCACGACCATAGCAACTTCCGTATTGTCCATATTTAAAGAATCGGGTATATTCAGCGTTACTGTTTTCATATGCCCAATGTAACTATTTTAGTGCAGCCTTTGTTTTGATAACAAGTCTGTTAACAAACGGATTTTTATTTCTTAGTAATTCAAAATGACTTCATTGTCAGTAAACAAAGAAATAGTCAGGATTTTTATTTTCCGGTTGATTAATAATATTACAAAGTTACCTACCCTCCACTTCCATATAACTCTCCACCGGTTCACAAGTACAAATCAAATTTCTGTCGCCATAAGTATTATTCACCCTGCTTACTGCCGGCCAGAATTTATTCTCTTTTAAATAAGGAAGTGGGAATGCGGCTTTGC
>JBDTEK010000095.1:0-13318 GCA_039922575.1 Ginsengibacter sp. | reverse complement strand
TAAAAACACTGGAAGTTTTAAAAAAACATATGTACTAAAAACTTCGTTCTTATATTCAGAAATACTTTTTTTAAGGCTGGCAATCTTTAAAAAGAAGTGACACTTTAAAATGCACGCCTTCAATTTTAATCTTTTTACCTTATCCTCCCTTATATTTACTACCTCAATTTTATAAAATGAAAAAAGTATTTTTCTATTTTCTTATTTGCCTAAGCGTTTTTTCCTGCAAAACAAAAACAGCAGAAACGCCAAAAGATGTATTCGCTGCAGACATTGACACTACCGTCAATCCAGCTGATGATTTTTTTATGTATGCAAATGGTAAATGGATAAAAGATAACCCGATACCAAATCAGGAGAGCTCCTGGGGAATCGCTTATCTTGTTATTAATGAAAATCTGCAACGCCTTAAAGATATAAGCGAGGCGGCTGCAAAAGAAAACGCTGCAAAAGGTTCTGCATCTCAAAAGATCGGCGACTTCTGGACAACCGCTATGGATAGCATAAAGATAACGCAACAAGGCACGCAATATTTAAAGCCTTATTTTGACAAAATAAATACTGTTACCAATATTCCTTCCTTTATCAGTGTTGTATCTGATCTTGATAAAATTGGCGTAAGCGCCTTGTTTGGCAGTCATGTAGAGCAGGATGATAAAAACAGTGATGTAATGAGTTTTAAATTGTGGCAGGGCGGCATTGGCCTTCCAGAAAGGGAATATTATTTCAATGCGGATTCTTCTACAACAAAAATCCGCAAAGCTTATGTGCATCACATTGCAAAAATGCTTGAATTGCAAGGCCAGGATTCAGCGAGCGCTAACCAATCTGCACAAAACATATTAACGATGGAAACAAGTCTGGCAAAGGTCTCACGAAAGCTTGCAGACTTGCGCGACCCTTACGCTAACTATCACAAAACAGCTATCACTGATCTTCCCAAACTTTCTTCTTCAATAAATTGGACTGCTTTTTTACAAAATATCGGCGTTGCCAAAATAGATTCTGTAATAGTAGGCCAACCAGAATTTTTTAAAGCATTAGATGGTATTTTAAAGGCCACCAACATTAATGACTGGAAAAATTATTTGAGATACCGAACTGTTTCAGCTTTCTCTAATGCATTGCCTGATGCTTTTGGTGAGGAAACTTTCAATTTCTCCAAATTGTTAAGTGGTGCAAAAGAAAGACAGCCACGCTGGAAAAGAGCGATCAGAACAGAAGAGAATGCTATGGGTGAACTGCTCGGCCAGCTATATGCAAAAAAATATTTTGATAGCACTACCAAAAAGAGGTATAGCGATCTGGTAGAAAACATAAGAGATGCTTATAAGGATCGGATCAAAAATCTGTCGTGGATGAGCGACAGCACCAAAGAAAAGGCTTTGGTGAAATTAAATGCAATGACAAAAAAAGTGGGTTACCCCGATAAATGGAAAGATTTTTCAGCCATGAATATCAGCAAAGAAAGTTATGTTCAAAATATGATCAATGCCAACAAATGGTGGCATGAACATGACATTAATAAATTAGGCAAACCAATTGACAGAACGGAATGGGATATGTATCCTCAGACTTACAATGCTTATTATAATCCCGCAAATAACGAGATCGTATTACCCGCCGGCATCTTTACAGTGCCAGGTTACAAAGACAATGAACTTGATGATGCTGTAATTTATGGATATGCGGGAGCTTCCACCATCGGACACGAAATCACACATGGGTTTGATGACCAGGGAAGGCTCTATGATGAAAAAGGAAACCTAAAGAACTGGTGGTCTAAAAATGACTCAGCAGAGTTTGCGAAAAGATCGCAGTTAATGGTAAGGCAGTTTAACGCTTATGAACCGTTGCCTGGTGTACACATCAATGGCGAGGCCACTTTAGGAGAAAACATAGCTGACCTCGGAGGCATATTATTAGGCATAGATGCATTTAAAAAAACAGAAGAATATAAAAAGAATGAAAAGATAGAAGGCCACTCCCCTATGCAACGGTTTTTTATGGGATATGCGCTTGGATGGCTTTATTCGACAAGACCCGAAAGTTTGAAAACTCAATTAATGACAGACGTACATTCTCCGGCAAAGTATAGGGTTAACGGGCCTTTCAGCGATGTGGATGAATTTTATTCAACTTTTAATGTAAAGCCCGGTGATAAAATGTACAGAGCCGATAGTATGAGAGTAAAGATTTGGTGAATTGGAGTTCTTAGCCTTAAATCAATCCGGAAGTTTAGAAAGTTTAGTCTGTCTGGTCTGTAGTATTGATTAAACTTTACTCTTTATTTCTTATGCTTCATAATGGGCTAAATAGTGAGATTTTCAATTTAAATAATCTATTGTTTTTTCGCTTACAAGGGTAAAATGAAAAACAATATCAGTATTGCGCATCACCATTACACGTCATTGCGAAAAACTTCGGAGTTGCGAGGAACGAAGCAATCTCCCGAAGTTTTCTGGCAATCTTGATAGTTACATTTATTGTATTTAACCAATTCAAAAACCTGGAAGAATTTAATTTAGATAATAGAATAAGGTTGGAAAACTTATTTCGTAAAATTTCTCTACTAAGGTAAAAGCAAAAATTACCTCTTTACACAATGGAAAAATATTTAAAGAGCAAAAAAGGAAAATCTATTTGAAATCATATTTTTTAGAAAAAATTCTTAAAAACGTTTTACTCCATCTTCCCCAACTTTAGTAAAAAACTGTAACATTAATAAATCAACGTCATTATTTTATTAACCACCAATAGACATGAGATAGATCAATAATTTTAATGCTAAATCATTCACTATTTACCTCTTTATCCTTACACTATCTACTTAGTTATTCTTCCGGGACGGAATGCCTTTTTTCCAAAACATTCGCCACATCTGAAAGACTTTTATTTTTTGCCTGCAACAAAACCAGGTAATGAAATAGCATATCTGCGGCTTCGTTTACAAAACGTTTTTCGTTGTGGTCTTTAGATTCAATCACCATCTTCAAAGCGCCTTCACCTAACTTCTGCGCCATGCAATTGACACCATTTTTAAACAGCGTGGAAGTATAAGAACCTGAAACAGGGCGCTTTTTTCTTCCTTCGATTATTTTTTCCAGTGCAGATAAAAAATGCTCTGAAGTATTGGATTCATTAAAACAGGTTTCAGCGCCGGTATGGCAAACATTCCCATCCGGTTTGGTTTTGATTAATAAAGTATCAAAATCACAATTCAATTTAATATCTACAAGATGCAAATAATTTTTACTTGTAGCTCCTTTCACCCACATCTGTTGCCTGCTGCGGCTGTAAAAAGTAAGAATGCCTGAATCTATAGTTTCCACCAGGGCATCGAGGTTCATGTGAGCGAGCATTAAAACAACTTTGGTGGCCGCATCCTGAACAATAACCGGGATAACACCATCTGATGATTTTGAAAAATTAATTCTTTTAATTAATCCGGAGTAATCTTTTCTCATAATTGCCGACTACATTTTTTTAAAGTAGTTTATATTTTAGCTTATTTTAGTAATCATCAAAATGGAATTTCAATTCAAAATTCAGTTCCTTCACAGTGTAAAGAGGTCCCAGCTCACAGTAACCGATTTCTCTATCCACTACTTTGAAAGATAATAACGTAAAAAAAGGAGTGTAAGTATCAGAAAGAGGAAGTCTTAAAAAGGTTCAACCGTTATTCCTAATCCATTTCCCTGGCTATAAATAATTTTCCCATTCTCATATTCCACTCCTTGTGCTACATCTTCACTAAGCAAAAGAGGGCCATCCATATCCACATAATCCAGTAAGGGCAACAGTTGTGCTATGGCCGCTGTGCCAATGGAACTTTCATTCATTGAGCCAGCCATTACATTCATTTCAAATTCGCGCGCCATTTTTATCATACGTAAAGCGGGAGTAATACCACTGCATTTGGTGAGTTTAATGTTGATACCATCAAAGAAGCGCTTACATTTTAATACATCATTTTCCGATACGCAACTTTCATCAGCAATCAGAGGCAAAGGTGACTGTTCATGCAGAAATTTCATTCCCTCCCAATCATCTTTCGCAAGAGGTTGTTCAATAAATTCAACACCCAAATCTTTAAACACTTTTATTTTTTCTAAAGCCTCATCAGCTTTCCAGGCCGCATTTGCATCAATCCTAAAAACTGAACCGGTGTGTTTTCTTAATTCCTGAATAATGCGGATATCATCTTCTTTAGTCCCTAATTTTATTTTATAAATCGGCCATGGAGTCTCTTTAATTTTGGATACCATTTTATCAATATTATCTATTCCGATGGTAAAATCCGTTAACGGATTTTTTGAAATATCAAGTTTCCATAATTGATACAATTGCTTCTTTTTCATTTTTCCATAAATATCCCATGCAGCCATATCAAGCGCGCAGACTAAAAATGGATTCTGTGGCAAAAGATGGTGCAGGTAATGCCAATACCTGTCGGGCTCAGTAAAAGAAAATTTCTCAATAAATTGTTTTTTTGATTCAATATCCTCAATCATTTTTTCAACAGAAATGTTGTAATACGAAATTGCCGGAGCCTCTCCATAGCCTTTAATTCCAAAATAATCCAGCTCCACCAATAATGCAGGCTGATGCGTTTTGGTTCCTTTTGAAATAGTAAAAGGATGTTTGAATGGCAGGTTGGATGTCTTGTATTTTAAATTCATTTTTTTTATTTTCGTTAATAACTTTCTTTTAAAATAAATAATTTGTCAAAATTAATTTTTATTATCATGCAAAAAGGGTCGCAATTAAATTAACTCATGGCTGAATTTATTCCGTAAAAAGTGTAGTCAGCGCATTTTTTATTTCAAAAGATTTTAAAATAAATACTCCGCTGCTTCATCCTTATCTTAAATTATATTTTAAAAAATTTTATTGAAAGCATTTCAAAAATGAATGTGCCCAAAATTATTGTTATATAATAAACCCTTTCTTCTTCAAATTATATTTCCTCACCAAACTTTTCCAATTCTTTTACAACCCGGCTCACAGGCAATCCCATTACATTATAGAAATCACCTTTTATCATCTTTATCCCTGTCACACCAATCCATTCCTGTATAGCATAGGCCCCTGCTTTATCGTAAGGTTTGTAATTATCTACATAATGTTCTATTTGAGAAGAAATAAGTTCGTGAAATTCTACTTCTGTTTTTTCAGCAAATACTATTTTTTTTGATTTGGATAAAAGGCACACGCCGGTAATTACCTGGTGTGTTTTACCAGAAAGGCCGGATAAAATTTTTACCGCATCTTCACGATCACTAGGTTTGCCTATAATTTTGTTTTCAAGAACAACAATTGTATCCGCTGCTATTATCGTATAGTCATCAACGTTAGATAAATACTTTTTCTGAACAGCCAGCGCTTTATTGGTAGCAATATAAATGGCAATTTCTTCATGAGTCAGATTTTCAGGATAGCTTTCATCGGTACTTGCTACTATCGTTTCAAACGAAATCTCAGCCCATGTTAGTAATTGTTTTCGCCTTGGCGAACCTGAGGCCAATATTATTTTTTTCATCTAATAAAGAAATTAAAAAAACGCCATTGATAAAATTCCTGCCAGCATAATCATTTTTACCACAAAACTTAATTGATGAAATTGAGACGGTGTGTTTGCTTCGTAAAGCTTGCGCAATACCCAAAGTAAAGGAATTACAATAATAATAAAGGAGTACAAAGCGGAATACCACCACCCAAATTGTATCACGTAAATTTGTATAATAGAAATTAAGCCCGCTAATACCACGATCCAGACACCTGCAAATACTTTAGAAACCTGTAATCCCCAAACAATCGGCATTGTAGTGCAGCCGAATTTAAGATCTCCTTCCATATCCTCTATATCTTTAATTACTTCCCGCACCAAAGAAATAATAAAAGCAAACCCTGCATAAATAAACGATAATTTTAATAGTCTCTGCCATACTATATCTGAAGGAGAAATCCTGAAACGGTACTCGGCCAATGTAAGCACCAATATTACCCATGCGGTAAGCAGGGAAATAAGAATATTGCCGACCAATAATTTCTTTTTAAAAGTGGTAGAATAAAATAGCAAAACAAATATCGCGAGCACGTTAAAAACAGGAATATAGTAATTATTAAGGCGGTAACCAACATAAAAACTAAGTACCAGGCCGGCAAAAGAGATTACCGCATGTAGCAAGATCGCCGATCTTCTATTTATATGCCTCCCAATTATTACTTTCGACGATTTATTAATCTGATCAATGTTTACATCAAAATAATCATTAATGATATAACCCCCGGCGGCAATACAAACCGATGCTAAAACCAAAAGAAAAAATAAAGGTTCAGTCAATTTAATGTCTTCATATCCGGGATGGCTTTGCTTGTAAACGAAGGGCAAAATAAAATACCTGAAAAGCACTTGTGTCAGAGCAATGAATACCAGATTAGGCCATCGTATTAACTTAAAAAATGCGGTTAAAACCTTCATAGAAAAATCTTAAAGATGAATCATTCAGGTTGAAGGTATTGAGGATTGTAAAGTCCACTTATGATTTAATTTCATCACTTTCTCAAGCACATCCCTCACACACCCGTATCCGCCACGTAAAAGTGAAATATAATCAGCTATTTCTTTTATTTCAAATGCTGCATCAGCCGGACAAGCGGCAATACCAACCATCTTCATGCAGGAATAATCAGGAATATCATCTCCCATGTAAAGTATTTCGTTCAGAGGCAAATCCTTTTTTGATGCAAATTCTTTTAGGAAAATTTCCTTTTCTTTTACATTCATAAAAACATTTTGAACACCAAGTTTTTTTAACCTTGAAGTTACAGGTGGAGAATCGCTACCCGAAACAACAATCACATTAAACCCGGATTTGACCGCCAATTGCAAAGCATAACCATCCCTGACATTCATACGCCTTAGCCATTTACCGCCATCACATACAACAAGGCTTCCATCCGTGAGAACGCCATCCATATCAAAAACAAAAGTTCTTATGAGTTTTAATCTTGAAAGAATGTGCATGGATCGAAATTTTTAGTTTCAGTTTTGCAAAACTAAGAAGGATTTCAGATTTTCGATCTACGATTTTAGATTTGTAAATTTAAAAGTTTAAAAGCGCTGTAGCATTCTCCGAAATTCAAATTTGAAATTGGTAATCTTCAACCTGAAATCTAAAATTCAATCACCGTCTTCCATGAACCTTTATGATGCTTTCAGATAATTTAAGGTAAATGTATTTCAAATCAGGATGAATAGCCAGCGCCTGCAAGTGCCTGTTTAATGTAAAAATATCATCTCTTATTGCCGGCCCGGTTTGCGTTAGAAAAGGCGAATAATTATTTACTCTCGTGTTTACTTCATTAATTAATGGCAAAAGATTTTTAAATTCAAGCCGCTCTTTTTGGCAAAAAAGTTCCCCAAGAGCAAACATATGATTGGAAAAATTGCTGACAAAAACAGCGGCAACATGATAATTCAATCTTTCTGTATCATTCGCTTCTGTTACCTTTCCGGACAAACTTTTGGCAAATCCTAAAACCCTGTGAAGTACCTCCTGATTATTTCCATCTACTAAAAAAGGAATTTCAGGGATATGTTCTGTAAATTTCGAAAGGGTTTGCAAAGGATATAAAACGCCATAAGTATTTGAACATTCTTTTAACACGTTAATAGAAACAGAACCTGCTGTGTGCACCACTAATTTATTTTTTAGCGCAGGAAATCTTTCGATATTTTCCAAAGCAGCATCGTGCAATGCCAAAATATATATATCCGCATCCGCGTATTTAGCTTCAGATAAAATACCAGCCCTGGCATTGTATAAAGAAGCTAGTGCTTTTGCATTATCAATATTTCTGCTTACTACCTGCACCATTTCATGTCCCGCACTTTTTATCAATACACTTAATATTGTAGCAGTATTCCCTGATCCTATCATTACAACCTTCATCTCATTTTCATTTTTAATATCACTACATTCAAAACTTTACCTTTTAAACATAATAACAATATGATTAAACGCCATAAATAATAAATAATTGCAAACTGCTACTATAAATAGCAGAGTAAGAAACAAAGTGTTTCATTTGGTGGGTTATCGCGAAGATAGGCAAGAGCGTTTAAATGACAAATTCCCCGTGGGCGTATTTATTAGCCACGGCTTTTGTCTCTATGCCTTTCAAGGCCTGTACAAAATAATAATATCTCAGGCTTTAGCGAAAACTTCCTTCTTTTTCAATCTGATACTTCACAAGATGTTGGGTAATCATTTGAGCTAAAGGCGAAAAAGCTCAGTTGCGTACCACTACAGCCCTTAGTGTTAAAGGCGGAAGTCAAAAGACAAACCGAACTTTGGGGTTCTCTGTGAAATCCGATTTCCAGGAATTCAATATTTTACAATTATCTCCAAAAAATTAAAACTCCGACAGCAGCTTTTACCATAAACTTTTACATAAAAGAGATGAGGTGAATGCATTAAAATACTTTCTAATTCCCTAAATAAAATTTGGTTTTTAATTTTTAAACTAATATTGCAGCAAAAGAATTAGTGTACTATTCGTATATTAATTAAGACAGATAAAGGAAAATTAAGTTAATTATGGCTAAAAATTTATTGATAGTTGAGTCGCCTGCCAAAGCAAAGACGATAGAAAAAATTCTGGGAAGTGATTACGAAGTAAAGAGCTGTTATGGCCATATCCGCGATCTCGAAAAAGATGATATGGGCATTGATATTAAAAATAATTTTGCTCCAAGATATAAGGTGCCAGATGAAAAAGTTAAGGTGGTAAGGGAACTAAAGCAGCTGGCAAAAAAAGCGGAAACCGTGTGGCTGGCATCGGATGAAGACCGCGAAGGAGAGAGCATTAGCTGGCATTTGGCGGAAGTGCTTGGGCTCGATGTAAAAACTACCAAAAGAATAGTATTTCATGAAATAACCAAACCAGCTATTACCGCTGCGGTACAAAACCCACGTTTGATAGACATGAACCTGGTAAATTCCCAGCAGGCAAGAAGAATTTTAGACCGGTTGGTAGGGTTTGAACTTTCGCCTGTACTGTGGCGAAAAATAGGAATGAAAGGCGGATTAAGCGCAGGAAGAGTGCAAAGCGTAGCCGTAAAGCTCATAGCAGAAAGAGAACGTGAGATCAATCAATTTGACGCTACCAGCAGTTTTAAAATTGAAGCATTGCTTGCCGCTACCGAATCTTTAGGAAAACGAATTTCATTTAAAGCAGAAGATGGCGGAACCAGGACTATCGAAGAAGCGGAAAAGTTTTTGGAACGATGCAAAAACGCGAACTATTCTGTTAAAGACATTGTGGTAAAGCCTGGTAAACGTACCTCAGCAGCGCCTTTTACTACCTCTACCTTGCAACAGGAAGCCAGCCGAAAATTGGGATATGGAGTAAGTAAAACAATGTTGATTGCACAAAAACTTTACGAAAGTGGAAAGATCACTTATATGCGTACAGACAGTGTGAATCTTAGTAAAACAGCAAAAGACCAGATAGAAACTGAGATCAGAAAAAACTATGGTGATAAATATTTACAGTTACGTAATTATAAAAACAAAAATGAAAGCGCACAGGAAGCACATGAAGCCATAAGGCCAACAGAAATGAGTGAAAAATCCATATTTGACGCTGAAACTTCGAGGCTTTACGATTTGATATGGAAACGGGCCATAGCAAGCCAGATGAGTGATGCGATTCTGGAAAAGACCACTGCAAAAATAAAAATAAGTACTGTTGAAGATGAACTTTCGGCTTCGGGCGAGGTATTGAAGTTTGATGGCTTTTTAAAAATATACAATGAAGGGAATGATGATGACGAAAATGAAAATGGAATCTTTGGTAGTGAAAGCAGGCTGCCACCTTTGGAAATAAACCAGCAATTAGAGTTTGAGCAAATGACTGCCACCGAAAAATTCACACGGCCTTCAGCAAGATATACTGAAGCATCATTGGTGAAAAAGCTGGAAGAATTAGGGATCGGCAGGCCAAGTACTTATGCACCTACTATCAGCACTATCGTAAAAAGGAGTTACGTCGAAAAAAGAGATAAAGAAGGTGTGAAGCGTGATATAAGAATTGTAAAACTCACGAAAGAAAATGAAATAAAAAAAGTAACCACCTACGAAAATACCGGCGCAGAAAAGGGAAAATTATTTCCCACCGATTTGGGATTGGTAGTTACTGATTTTTTGAACCTGCACTTTGATAAGGTGATGGATTATTCCTTTACCGCCAACATAGAAGAAGAATTTGATAAAATAGCTGAAGGCAAAGAGGAATGGAACAAAATGGTAGAAGATTTTTATGAGCCATTTCATAAGAGTGTAGAGCACACTTTGGAAAATGCAGATAGGGCAAAAGGTGAGCGCGAATTAGGAACCGACCCAGTAAGTGGCAAACCCGTACTTGCAAGAATGGGAAGATACGGGCCGATGGTACAAATCGGCAAACAGGAAGATGAAGAGAAACCAAAATTTGCAAAATTAAAATCGTCCCAAAGTATTGAAACCATCAGTATGGAAGAGGCGATGGACCTTTTTAAATTGCCACTTACATTAGGTGAACATGAAGGAATGGAAGTGTCAGTAAATATTGGCCGTTTTGGACCTTATGTAAAATGGGGAGAGCAGTTTATTTCTATGCCAAAAGGGACAGAGCCTACGGAAATGGATTTACAAAAAGCCATACAGATTATTAACGCCAAACAAATAGAAGACGCACCGATAGGGCATTATGAGGGAAAACCTATTACCAAAGGTAAAGGCCGTTTTGGACCTTTCATAAAATGGAATGATCTTTTTATCAATATTCCGAGGGCATATAATTTCGATACGCTTACTCAGAAAGATTGCAATGAACTTATCGAAAAAAAGATAGAAAAAGAAGCAAATCGTTTTATAAAACAATGGCCGGAAGAAAAGATTGCTATTGAAAATGGGCGTTGGGGTCCATTCATTCGTTTTGGCAAAAAAATGCTGAAAATAACCGCTAAATCAGACGGCGAGAAATACACTCCTGAAGAATTAGTTAAAATAGATCTGGAAGAAGTAAGGAAAATGATCCTAAAACAAGATCCAAAAGCGTTTGATAAGAAGGCTGTAGGAAAGAAAAGCACTGTGAAAAAAGCGGTACCGAAGAAAGCTGCGGGAAAGAAGAAATAGAAATGAAACTTTTATTTATTAATTATTACTCCATCAATTAAATATTCGTAATTATCTGATTAATTAATTGATAGTAAATTTGTAAAAAAAGACTATGACAGCACAGGCATTAGATAATGAATTCAAAAAGATATTATTCATTGCTGACTTCTAAAAAGTTGGTTCAATCTGTACAACAAATTATTCACCCTAATTTTATTTAAACCCCACGCCAAATAACCATCTAAAGAATCACTAAAAAACCTACAAACTTTTCTATCTTTACATTATTAATCTAACGGATACTAATTTTTTTAAATGCTTGAAAATAAAGAAATATCCGCATTGTTTCATCTGATAGATGACCCCGATGAAGAGGTATTTAATTCGGTAACCGACCGAATTGTTTCTATCGGACGCGCCATTATTCCCAATCTGGAAAACTTATGGGAGAACAGCCCCGATGAAGCAGTTCAGGACCGGATAGAAATGCTAATTCATAAATTACATTTCCGCGATCTGGTAGAAGATTTTACAGACTGGAAAAACGGATCGTGCGAATTGCTGCACGGGGCCTTGCTGGTTTGCCAATATAGCTATCCCGAGATGATGCCGACATCAACGCTACAGGAAATTGAAAAAATAAGAAGAAATATATGGCTTGAATTGAATAGTTACCTGACACCCTTAGAACAGGTAAATGTAATATCCGGTATTCTGTATAGTTATTATAAATTAAAAGGGAATGAAGTAAGCTACGATATTACAGATGATTTTTTACTTACCAAACTGATAGAAAATAAAAGAGGAAATGCCATCGCAAATGGCGTTCTTTATTTGATCCTTTGCGAAATGCTTGACATTCCGGCAAAGGCTATCAATATTCCTAAGCAATTTATTCTCGGTTATTTTGATGTTCAATACAAATTTCCTGATCCTTCAAAACAAAAAAGCGAAAAAATAAACTTTTATATTGACCCGCTTAACGGCCAGGTATATTCGCAAAAGGATGTTGAAAATTATTTCAAAAGAATATCAGTTCCTTCTACTCCCTCCTATTACCGCGCTCTCAATAATAAAAGAATTGTTCAGCATCTGCTTGAAGAGTATTCCAAATGTTTCGTTTCCAATAACAACCTTTACAAAAAGGACGATTTGTTATTACTCGCAAAATTATTAGACGATTAATTCTTGTCTAATAATGCTTTTATATTCGGCAAAAAAAAAGAAAATGTATTATAATTCACCGGTTGGAATCCTCGAAATTCACGCTGAAAACGGTTTTATAAATGAAATAAATTTTCTTCAAAATGAGGTGGAGCAATTAAGCGAAATTAATGAGGATGCCTTGGATAAGAATGGTCAAATATTGAAAAAATGTGCTGAACAACTAGATGAATATTTTTTAGGTAAACGGATTGAATTCAATTTACCTCTTCAACAACATGGGACAGAGTTTCAACTAAAAGTATGGAATGAATTATTAAATATCCCATTTGGAGAAACAATAAATTATCTGACCCTGGCAAAACGAATTGGAAATTTAAAATCCATAAGGGCAGTGGGAACTGCAAATGGCCGCAACAATATTTCCATTGTAGTTCCCTGCCATCGGGTAATAGGCAGCGATGGAAGCCTGACCGGATATTCCGGTGGCCTATGGCGCAAACAGTGGTTGTTGGAACATGAAAATAAATATGCCAACGGTGTGAATCTGCTTTTTTAAATAAACCGGCAACTTTCGATTATTCTAACTTTTTCTTTTGAAAAAGGATATAACACGCCAAAGATTAATTTAACCGCAAGGTCTAAATTTTTTAGTACCGTGAAATGATGTGCAAATTTTAAAGAAGAAAAATGCTACATAAAGCGATTCAATATTTGGTAAACTAATTGATGTAACTTTTCAAAAATATTAATTATGGCACATCAAAGATTTATTTTAGGAAAAACAATTTCCTTAGGAGCATTATTTATTTTATTCCTGTTTTTTTATGGCTGCAAGAATGGAGAATCTACAAAAACAGAAGTTTATACAAATGACAGCAACCAGGTTGAGGTTAATAATAATGACCCTCTCTTTAAAAAATACCACCTTGATAAAATAAAATTGCCGGAGGGTTTTAAAATTCAGGTGTATGCCGAAATAGAAA
>JBDTEK010000094.1:0-4415 GCA_039922575.1 Ginsengibacter sp. | reverse complement strand
CTGTCTAAGGTTTTTAAAATATGAAAGTTTGCTTTTGCTTTTCTTAAATACCTCCATCCTTTTTTGAAGGCCCAATGAGGATAGCCATGCCTGTGGTTGTATTGCGATATTTGATACAATACTCTCCAGTGATGAAGGAAGATGCTATAAGCTTGCCATATAGTGTTGCCATTGCCATAGGCATGATGCGGTTCGGCGCCGCAGCCGTTATATTCTAATATGGAAAAGTTTTTACCTTGTTTCAAACTTTTTATTGATTCACATTTAATATCGTAACGTCCATAATAAAAATGCCGGCTGAAATTATTAATACTATCAAAAACGTTAAGCAGCCGCGTATCTTTTTCATGTTCAAGGCTTATTAACTGCCCGCCGCGGCTAAGGTTGAGGGCATAGGAGAGAATATACACTTTTCCCTCCGGTAAAACTTTTTCAAGATGAGCCGCATGTTTTGATTTCATTTCCTCAAGCCTGAAACGCACGCGATCGTAATCAAGCAGTAATTCCAAAAATGTAGATTTCCCATCGCCACATATCTGAAGAAATTCTTTCTTTACAAACCCGGTTATAGTTCCCTTTTGCTGATTAGGAAAGCGGTAGTAAAACACGCTTACTTCCAATGGATAGTCTATTAATTTTTGAATAATATAATCCACGGGCATGACACGATGGTAGTCACTAAGTTCTTCCCCATTATCAATGTGCCTGAACATAAGCCCCATCATACCTGCATCCGGCTTAACTACAAACGGATATTGAAAGTTTCTTTCTTTAATAAGCGATTGTATTTTATCAAAAGTAAAAGACGGTGAAATATAAATACTTTCGGGATAACTGCCCGGTGGTAATTGTTCGTATATCTCTCTTTTTGTTTCCCCTTCAAAGCCTCCAAAACTAATGGTCGGATTTGATGAGGTGAAAAACCAAAATGATCTTGCTTTAACGCAGTACCATGCCCATACAGGCATAATAGGAATATACTTTGCCATATAATGCCAGGTTTCCCAATGCATCAATCGAAAAAAAAAAGTGTTTATTTTCACTTGTTCAAAAATAAGGTTTCATTCGCTTGGTTATAGTTTCTTTGTAACTATTCAGTTCAGTACCTATATCGTATAAAATAACAGTTCGGTATTCACATTTATTTTGGCTTTTTGAAAAATCTGTTTTTCGTGCATATTTTTAGCTTAAAAAAAATGTTTTTGTTGATTAAAACTTTTGTCTTTATTGGGTACAAACCGTGATACATCAAATCAAAAAAAATCCTTGCTATTTTATCTATTATATTTACTTTTAGATGTCCAAATCCTGTAATTATCCAATTCAGCGAACCCCATCATTCCACTTCTATTTTTAATCTTTAAAACAAATAGCATGAAAACGAGATTATTCATCTTACTTCTATTTGCATTGGTATGCCCCAATTTATTTGGGCAAAATGCAGATGATGCCAACATTAAAAAAGTAATCGGCGAAGAAACAAATGCGTTTTACAACCACGATGCAGATGCCTGGCAGGCAACGTGGCTGCATACGGGCGACGTCAGCCACACTTTTATCAGCAACGGTTTTTATAGAACTCAGAAAGGGTGGGAGAATTTTGGCCCGCAAGTGATAGCATCCCTCAAAGCCAATCCAAAACAAATGACAGAAATAAGCAGCGATAGCTTTCTTATCAAATCTGACGGCAAAATGGCCTGGGTTGATTTCAAACAAACTATTAAAACACCTACTCCGCAAATCGGTTTGAGCGGAACTACACGCGAGTGCAGGGTTCTTTTAAAAGAAAACGGGAAATGGAAGTTGTTCTCATCCATAACGCAGGATGCGGAAAGTTTTGATCCTTCTAATCCCCAAAATATTGAAAATAGTATGAATACAGCAGGATATGAATTAATGAATGCAAAAAGATTAAATGATGCCATAGAAGTTTTCAAATTAAACGTAAAACTTTTCCCCGACTCGTGGAATACCTACGACAGTTTAGGAGAAGCCCTTGCATTGTCGGGCGATAAGGATGGCGCTATAGCGGATTATGAAAAATCCGTGTCGTTAAATCCAAAGAATGACAATGGAATCAAAGCATTGAAAAAATTACGGGAGAAATAATTCTTTGTTGTTTTTCACGGTTGGGGCTGTTGTTGGCACCATCAAATTCTCATCCCCCTGAAAACTTACAGTCTCTCTGAATCCGTTAGCGTCCAACGGCAGCAGGTGTAAAATTAGTTTCATCAATTATTTCGGGATAAAAAGGTTAATCTGTAAATATCGGTTTCTAAATTATCAGATTTTTAAATTTCTTTCTCCAAATGCACAATAAATCCAACCTTTTGCGTGAAAAGTATAACCATTACTTCTTTTGGCAGAATAAATTGCAGGCAGATTTTATTAATTAATTTTTAAAAACATTTTAAAATGAAAAAGCATTTTTTTTCAAAAGCACTGGTGAGCGTTATTCTTTCTTTCGCGCTCTTAACCGGTAATCACCAGAGTGTACAGGCACAGGATGTCTCTACGTTTCAATATAGGCATGTTGACCCCGACAAAAGAGCTGAATTCATTAAACGTGAAACCACCTACTGGAGTAAAATTGCTCAAAAGGCAATTGATAAAGGGAATCTTACGTTTTGGGCGCTTCTTGAAAAAGTGGGCGGAGCCAATCAGGCTCAGTCTCCTAACTTCCTTTTTGTAAATGTTTTTAAAAATATTGACGATGCGAATAACGTTTGGGATGCCTCTGCCGCATTCCCGGGGATACCCTTGTCAAAAATGGAGACTAATTCCATCAGTACCACCACAGGTACCTTCTTTATTAGTAGGGAAAACTGGGAGCAGAAGGCTAAAGTTGTTCCTGACAAAGATTTTAACTACATGAGGATAAATTACTATAATTCATCTAATCCTTCGGCTTTTATAGAGTTGGAAAAGAAGTACTGGGGGCCATTTATCAAAACAACTATGGATAATAACCAGGTAACCCAGGTGGCATGGGGTAATTATGGGGTTCTTTCACCCTGGGGTGGAGATATGAAATTCAATTCTTTATCTATTGACATTTACCCCAAATTATCGAATGTGTTATACCCAAACTGGGATTCCAATGTCAAATTTCCTATCGCCGAGCTGGATTCATTACAAAAAATATTACTTGCACCCCGCGCTTCCGACATATTCAGGGTGGTAAAAGTGGTATCGAAATAATAAAAGCTTTTACCTGTGTTTTTGCGAGGCATTTATCGCAGTCTCACACATTTTTATTTATTAAAAGAAATGTAATAGCCATTCCTCTCCCAGAAGAAGGGGTTAATACAATCACAATAAATTACACCTGTCTTGATTCCTTCGGCTGCTGCTGACGTCCCTCAACAGCTATTCCCAGAAGTACTGGGTGATGAAAGAAATAAAAAACGACCTGGTAATATTTGGTAGGAGGATGTTGGCAGCACCAACAGCAACACGATGGAATGCATTTGAATGTAAGAAAATATTTGATCAATTCTTAAAAAGAAAAGATGAAAAAGGTATCCACCAAATTAAAAGCCGGTTTAGTAAATGATCCACCAACCAGATTTTCAACAGCTGCTTTCAGGAAAAAGAATAAAAAGAGAATTTTGCCTGATGTATTCTATCCGCGCTGGGAACTGGAATTGTTGTCCTCCATTGCAGCCATAGTTATTTTATGGATACTACCCGACTGGATAAACGACACCAATAATTTATTGTCCTCCAAATATGATGTTGATATCAACTCTGACTGGACGGGAATAGTTGGTAAAATAGTGATGGCAGGTTTTATCATCAGTTTTATTCTCCGGATTATCTGGTTGCGCTTAGTATGGAAATGGCACCACGAAAGGTCATCTCGCGGTGACCAGATTTTTAAGAACCAGCCTGCAAATGAAATGCGATTGCAAGCTTGGCGAACAAGGAAATTAGCTTCCCTATTAGACGAAGTGGCCGAAGTAGTATTTTTTGTTTCCTCGGTTATTCTATTTGTAATGTTATTGAGTTATCTCATTCAAATTTTAGGTTCCCTATTAAATCATTCGATGTTTAAATCTCAGGACATGCCGGGAATAAAATAGAGCAGAGCATATGTGTAACATTTTTTAAAAGTTAAGACACAATAGCCTCAATCAAAAAAATAAATTATCAATCAAACAGTAAATGAACAAAAAATAGCGAAAACAAATCATCATGAAACAGAAAAAAATCTTAAGCATCTTCTTCTTACTGCTTTTCTATAACATCGCTTCCATAGCGCAAATAAAAAAACAAAGCACTACCGTAAAAGTTGACATTCAACCAGACACTGTTGTCAAAATTAAAAAGGCTCAAAAATCAGTTACTGAAGGCGCTGTAACTGTAGAGGGTAAACGAATTAATTACCAGGCAGTGGCAGGAACACTTATTCT
>JBDTEK010000093.1:0-9830 GCA_039922575.1 Ginsengibacter sp. | reverse complement strand
GAAAAACTGCACCAGCAAAATAAAGATGTTGTTATTCTCGGTTTTCCGTCAAATAATTTCGGGGCACAGGAACCCGGAAGTGATAGCGAAATAGCTGAATTCTGTAAATTAAATTTTGGAGTTACATTTCCACTTTTCAAAAAAGGTGATGTAAAAAGTAATACGAAGCAACCGGTTTATGCGTGGCTTTCAAATAAAAATAAAAACGGGTGGAATAATGTAGAGGCGCAATGGAATTTTTACAAATACCTTATTGATGAAAATGGTAATCTTTCAAAGATGTTTTCTTCATCGGTTTCCCCGAATGATATAATTTAATGAAGATGGTGATATTTGTCTTAAAATAAATCATTGGCCTCGATAATCACTAATGCCTCATACTGTTATGGAATTATCCAACTAATTCAAAAAAGGAAAGTATGATTTCTCTCGTTTCTCTTTCTTGCAACACTTATTTTAGAAACCCATCTCAATAAAATCAATACTTCCAGCCTACAATTCTAAAAGTGGCGAAGACAGGAAACAAATTACACAGGGCACTTTTCATGATAATTTATTAACTCAATGGGAGTTTTTTCAAATTCGTAACCGGCATAAGCCTTTATAATCTCATCAAGTACTTCGGTAATTTCTTCTACTTCTTTTAAAGTAACTAATTTATTTCTGTACTCTTTTATATTGGGCATTCCCTTTAAATAATTGGTATAATGGCGGCGCATTTCGTTAATCCCTACCACCGGGCCTTTCCATTCATGTGACTTAATTAAATGTTTTTTGCACACGGCTACTCTTTCTTCTATTGTTGGCGATGGAAGTATTTCTCCTGTATTCACAAAATGTGAAATTTCATTGAAAATCCAGGGATATCCAATAGCTGCACGCCCAATCATGATACCATCTACCCCATAGCGGTTTTTATACTCCACCGCCTTTTGGGGAGAATCAATATCCCCATTTCCAAAAATAGGGATGGTAATACGCGGATTGTTTTTCACTCTTCCAATAAGTTCCCAACTCGCACTTCCCTTGTACATTTGGGTACGTGTGCGCCCGTGTATGGCGAGAGCTTGTATGCCTACATCCTGCAAACGCTCCGCCACTTCCTCAATATTTTTAGTGTCTTCATCCCACCCCAGCCTTGTTTTTACAGTCACAGGTAAATTGGTACTTTTTACAACCGCATCAGTGAGACGAACCATCAAAGGCACATCCTTTAATACCCCTGCCCCAGCGCCGCGTAGTGCAACTTTTTTTACAGGACACCCAAAATTAATGTCCAGCAAATCAGGATTGGTGGCTTCTACAATTCTAGCTGCCATGGATAAACTATCTTCATCACCTCCAAATATTTGAATACCTACCGGCTTCTCATAATCAAAAATATCTAACTTTTTTCTGCTTTTTATCGCATCACGAATCAAGCCTTCACTACTGATGAATTCAGTGTACATTAGATGCGCCCCGTTATCTTTACAAACAGCGCGAAAAGGCGGATCACTTACATCCTCCATAGGTGCAAGTAATAATGGGAATTCCGGAAGTTCGATTTTGCCGATTTTAATCACTTAAATATTGGTTATTAATGGTTGAATTGATCACTTTTCACTTTTCATTTTTCACAGTTAACTTATCGCTTATGACTAATTTTTTGGCTGTAAATTTACGCACTTAAAAATTGAGAAAATGATGATTGACAGAAATTCAAGAAATTTTAGCTTTAGTAGCCAGTTGGGAATTTTTATAGGGCTTATAGGTGGTGGCCTTATTTTAGGCGGCCTTATATCGGTGGGAATTTGGCTTGGTATGACAGGCAGGCCGGTTTTAGCACTACAATCTGATATGCTGAACCCCGTTTATTACAATGCAATAATGGTAATGCAGGCAATTTCTACATTTTTCATGTTTTTCTTACCGGTGTATTTCTTCGCTTTGATCTGTTATCGCAATCCGGCAAAATTTATTGGGTTCAACACTTCATTTAATTCCAGGCAAATTCTTTTAGTACTCGGCATTCTCCTACTTACTTTTCCATTAGGAGATACACTTTCTGAACTGACTAAAATGATTCCAATACCTAAATATTGGGAAATAAAATTTAAGGCGATGGAAGCAGACCGGGAAGTGCAGGAGGCCGCCTTAATCAATATCAATACTTTTTCTAAATACGTTATTTCTTTAATTGTAATCGGATTACTTCCCGGCATTTTTGAAGAAGTGGGCTTTCGGGGCGGATTGCAAAATATTTTAATAAGGTGGTTTAAAGGGCCATGGGCAGCTATCATAATAACGTCCGTAATCTTTAGCCTTATTCATCTTTCTTATTATGGATTCTTTGTTCGGTTTGGATTAGGTATTATTCTTGGATTTATATTTTATTACAGTGGGAGCATCTGGCTTTCAATTCTTTTTCATTTTTTATTTAATGGAATACAGGTTACCGCGCTTTATTTTACCTCTTCCCCTGTAAAGCCTTCGGTTAAAGATATAGATCAGCATTTACCTATTTGGGTGGGTATTTTTGCATTATTTTTTATAGTTTATTTATTCAAAAAATTCAAAGAAGCTTCTTTAATACAACAACAAAAATTCGTTTACAAAGACACAGACGATCCTAACGATTTCCATAACTGGATCACTAAAGAATCTCAAAATTGACCTATGGCGCTTGACATCAAAACCTTTAAAAAAAGAACTTTAACTGCGGTTATTTTCGCAGCCGTTATGCTAACAGGTTTATTATGGAATCAGTGGAGCTTTATCATTTTATTTACAATAATCCATTTCGGTTGCTGGTATGAATTTATCAAATTATTGAAAAAGATAAATCCGGGAAATTTTAAAGTAAAAATACCATTAGGCCTGATTTACATCTCTTTTCCGGTAATCTTAATGATCGTTATGAGAACCCAATCTTTTGCAGAAGGAGATGATACTTTTTTAAAAGTAATTCCCTGCGCAATTATATTTTCAATTTGGGTAAATGATACCATGGCGTACATAGTTGGCTCTTTTATCGGAAAAAATTCACTTTCAACTATTTCTCCAAAAAAAACCTGGGAAGGCACTATTGGAGGAATTATTTTATGCGTTGTGGTAATTACATTAGCAGGAGGCGCCACACCATTTTATACTTGGAAAGATTGGATGTCAATTAGCGCCATATGCGCTGTAACCGGTACTTTAGGCGATCTTTTGGAAAGCAAAACTAAACGAATGGCCAATGTGAAAGACAGCGGAACTTTAATGCCAGGGCATGGCGGTTTTTTAGATCGTTTTGATTCAATGCTGGTCGCTATTCCATTTGTATTTTTATATTTTATTTTATTTATCCGGTAAAAAAATAAAACGCCTCCTTCTGCACTTCAATTTTTATATTTGCCTTTAAACTTAGCTGATGAATATCCATAAAGAAGGTTATAAATCTATTGCACTGGCTGCGCTTATTTTTGGAGCTATCAATATCATTTTCTTTTTTTTCTTTAGCGCCACTATGCCAGTTGTTTCTTGGATCGTGTTTGGAGCCAGCCTTATTATGCTGCTGTTCATTATTTCATTTTTTCGCTCTCCCAAAAGAAATTTTACTGTGGCGCTTCACAAGGTGATATGCCCGGCAGATGGGAAAGTAGTAGTGATTGAAGAAACTATTGATACCGAATATTTCAAAGATAAAAGATTACAGGTATCTATATTTATGAGTCCTGCTAACGTGCACATCAACAGGATACCCATGTCGGGCATAGTAGAATACAGCCAATATCATAAAGGAAAATACCTGGTAGCATGGAGCCCAAAATCGTCAACAGAAAATGAAAGGCATTCTGTAGTAATAAAAAGTGATAATGCGGTGATACTGGTAAAACAAATTGCCGGCGCTCTGGCAAAAAGGATTGTAAATTATTTGCACGTAGGGCAAATGGTAGAGCAGGGAAGCGAAATGGGATTTATTAAATTTGGTAGCCGTGTTGACGTGTTGCTTCCGATAGGTACCGAATTGAATGTAAAACTCAATCAGCCAGTAAAAGGAGGTATAACTGTGCTGGCCACTATTGAAACACTGGTTCCGGTGAAAGAAGTTGAAGAAGCTTCTTAGTTTTATTAGAGGAAAATCCACCTTTTTTTATCAATAAACAATTTTTCCCTCATCGCTGATATTGCATTTTTAAGGGGCTAATTATTTATTCAGTTTATTTCAGGAAAAGAATCATTCGTTTTAACATAAACTAATTGCTATGGACAAAACAGGGCATCCCTTAGTCGAGGAAAAGATTATCAATAAGATTTACTTCATCCGTGGTTTTAAGGTAATGTTAGATTTCGATTTAGCTGAATTGTATCTCGTGGAAACTAAACAATTAAAAAGACAAGTTAGAAGAAATATGGAACGTTTTCCCGAGGATTTTATGTTTGAGATAAATAAAGAAGAATTTGAAAACTTGAGGAGCCAAATTGGCACCTCAAGATGGGGTGGCTCTCGATATTTGCCCATGGCTTTTACAGAACAAAGTGTGGCAATGCTTTCAAGCGTATTGAGCAGCAAAATGGCTATAGAAGTGAATATCCAGATAATAAGGGTGTTCAGTAAAATGAGAGCAATGATTCTAAACCACAAGGATATTTTATTAAAACTGGAACAGGTAGAAAAAAATATGATGAAGCAGGATGGAAAAATGAAAATATATGAAGAGGATATTCAGGTAATTTTTAAGGCGCTAAAACAGTTACTAAATCCACCTCAGCTCCCAAGAGAGCGAATAGGATTTAAGCCTTAAATTCTGACGTGGATGGGAAATAGACAATCGTCAATCGTCAATGGTCATGAGCGACAAAAAGATTTAATCCTTATTTGCAAAAACAATAGAGAAATTTCTATAAAATATTTTCCAGTTCTTTTAAATGATGAATCATGTATGTGGGTGAAATATTGCAATCAGCATAAATGTGGTTTGCAAAAATGGTATCCATGCCTGCTTTTTGAGCGCCAAGAATATCTGCTTCCAGGTTGTCTCCTATCATTATACATTCTTCTATTTTACCTTTTGCTTTATTTAAGGCATATTCAAAAATTTCTTTTTTTGGTTTTACAGAATTAGAAATTTCTGATGTAATTATATTTTTAAAATATTTAGCAAGGTTAGAATTGTTCAGCTTGCTTCTTTGTGTTTTTTCAAAACCATTGGTAATAAGATGAATCGAATAATCTTTTGCAGTAAGGTAATCCAGTATTTCAAAAGTATAATCAAAAACTTTCCTTTTGGTAGGAAGTATTTCCAGGTATTGGGCACTCATTTCTTTCGCCAGTTTTTCATCAGCAATTTTAAAATCGAGTAGTGTACGCCACATTCTTCTCCATTTCAATTCTTCATTGGTAATATATCCTTTTTCATACCGGCTCCATAAAAGCGCATTATGCGTTAAATAAGTAGTATAAAAAAACTGGAATGGCCCGATGGCTTTCGCCTCAAGGCCAAAAGCAGTATAGATCTCCTCCAGAGATTCCCTGGCATTGCTGTCAAAATCCCATAAAGTATGATCGAGGTCGAAAAAAAGATGCCGGTATTTCACTTTAATCTATTTTAGATTGCCGAATTTAGGATTTAGATTTGTTCCTGTAACCTACAAATAACGAAATTAAACGATGAATATTGTAATAACAGGTGCCAGCAAAGGTATGGGAAAAGCGATGGCTGAAAGATTTGCAGCGGGTAAAAATAACATTTTCATATGTGCAAGAAATGAAAACCTGCTCGCGGAAACAGCGGCTGAGATCGAAAATAAGTATGAAGAAAGTTCGGTAAAGTATTTCGCTGCCGATCTCAGTGACTCTTCTTCTTTGCAAGAATTTGCAAAATGGATCAAAGATCAAAATATTGACGTGGATATTTTAATTAATAATGCAGGACAGTTTATCCCCGGTAGTATTTTTAATGAAGAAGTAGGTACGCTGGAAAAAATGATCAGCGTCAATTTATACAGCGCTTACCATCTTACGAGGCTTTTTCTTCCTGCAATGATGGAAAGAAAATCGGGACACATATTTAATATTTGTTCTATAGCATCTTTAAACGCTTATTCAAACGGAGGGTCATACAGCATCAGCAAATATGCGTTAATGGGTTTCAGCAAAAATCTACGCGAGGAAATGAAACCCTATCATATTAAAGTAACTGCCGTTTACCCTGGGGCCGTTTATACCTCTTCCTGGGAAGGCAGCGACGTACCATCTTCAAGAATCATGGAATCAGAAGACATTGCTGAAATGGTTTATGCAGCGTCAATACTTTCACCTCAGGCATGTGTGGAAGATATAATCATAAGGCCTTTAGCAGGTGACCTTCCTTAAAGTTCTTTTAACAATACCCTTCTTTACTTAACCTTTTTTTAATTTCTTTTAAAACTACATTTGTAATTCAACATTTTTGATTAAAATGATTTCATTTTTACCCAAAATATTTTATAAAATTGGTATCCTTTTAATTTTCTTCCTACCAATTTTTTCATTACAAATATCCTTCGCGCAAATAAAGTTTTCCAGTATTTGCCCCGAAACAAAAATTGGCAAAAATGAGGTTCTTCAAATACAGTTTAAAGTAGAAAATGCAAATTATGTAGAAACAATTATTCCTCCTTCTTTTAAACATTTTAACGTAGTAAGCGGGCCCAATCAGCAAAGCGGTATGACGAGCATTAACGGCAAAATCAATAAGTATGTAGCCATCAGTTTTTATTTGCAGCCCGAATCTACCGGAAAATTTATCATCGGCTCAGCTAAGGCCCGTGCAGATGGAAAAGAATTTTCAAGCGCTCCTGTTACCATTGAAATTACTAATTCATCATCTACCGCAAAATCAAATAATAATAATCCCGGAAATGCACTCACTCCTTTCTCCAATTTTAATTTTGATTTTCCTGCCGTTGCGCCCCCTCATCAGTTTGATGATTATATTTTAAAACCCGGCGAAGATCCAGCAACAAAAATCAAAAAAAATCTTTTCATCAAACTCGATGTTAGTAAAACCAGTTGTTACGTTGGCGAACCGATCACGGCCTGTTATAAATTATATTCCCGCCTTCGCTCCGAATCAACTATTACTGACGCGCCCTCTTTCAACGGATTTTCAGTTAGCGACTTAGATGTAAATAATAATAACTCCCGTATTGAAAAATATAATGGCCGTCAATACAATGTGTATATTTTAAGGAAAGTACAGTTGTATCCTCTTCAACCTGGCAATATTACACTCGAGCCGGTAGTTGCTGATAATAAAGTTACTTTCTTAAAATCGGCGTATGCAGGTACTCAAAATGGAGATTTGTTTTATGATATGATGGAAAATTTTTCCGACAATACCTCGCCTCAAAATACAGTAGTAGATGAAAATGTAATCCTAAAAAGCGAGCCGGTAAATATTACTGTTAAACCTATTCCCTTTAAAAATAATGTTCCTCAAAATTTCAAAGGCGCTGTAGGCAACTTCAATATTCAGGCAAGATTAGAAAAAAATAAAATTACCACTGATGATGCGGGTATTTTGCAGGTAACAATTAGCGGACAAGGGAATATTCAATTGATTAATTCACCAAAAATAAATTGGCCTGAAGGCATAGATGGCTATGACGCCAAAGTAAAAGATGACATTGATAGATCGATGGTTCCAATGAAAGGAAGTAAAACTTTTATTTTCCCTTTCACAGTATCTAAACCAGGAACATATAAATTGGATTCTATTTCATTTTCATATTTCAATCCATCTTCATCTTCCTATCAAACAGTAAAAACTTCGCCTTTAGAAATGGAAATAATAAAAGGTACAGGAATAACTAAAGGACGTTCTGTAAAAAACGATGCAAAAGGGACAAATAGCGCGGGCTTTTTAGATATCCCATCTCATGAATTGATCGGGGGAATCGCACTAACAATGGGAATCATTTTTGCCATTCTTTGGGTACTAAATAGGAAAAATAAAAATCAGAATTCCCTGGAAAAAGATCTTATAATTGATGACATCAAAAATAAATCAGATGGAAAAGAGGCAAAATTTATTATTCCCGAAAATCCATTATTAGACGCTCATGAAATATTGATGTCTGAAGATCAATCAAAATTTTATCATGTGCTGGACATTTCTTTAAAAAAATATTTGGCTTTCAAATTTAAAATACCTGTAGAAGAAGTTACAAAAAAGAGATTGAATGAGGAACTGGATAATTGCAATGTAGGTCTCGGTACCTGCCTTCTGCTCAATTCACTTTTTGAAGAAATAGAAGTGAATTTATATGCTATGCCAACAGAAGGCAACCATTTAAAAAGTGCTTTTGAAAAAGCTTCTGAAGTAGTTTCCCTTCTTGACAAGCAGGTGTGCAGGTAATTTCAAATCCGGAACAACAGATTGGTGGTTACACTGCCAGGCAGAAAAAAGATATAAGCAAAATAAGTGTGATAGTTAGAAATGGTCATTCTATTAGCTTCGGTTGATTCCATTGCTTTACTTTAGATTCACTATTTCCAAATCCTTCTTAATTAAAATTTTACCCACCAGGATTTTTTTTAACTAAAAAACATTTCGGCATTTAGGCTTGATTTGCCTGACATATAGAGATAAAATTATCTTCAGTATATGAACTTAAATTGGAAGCATCAAATCCCGGATATTAAACGTTTAAAAAAAGAAGAAAGATCTTATGCGGTAAACTTATATCCAATGCCACGCACCGAGTGGAAGTAAACGGGATTGCGGCTATCATCTTCAAAATACCTTCTGAAGTTTAATATAAAATTGTCAACGGTACGCGTAGTCGGATAAACATTGTAACCCCAAACCGATTGCAAAATCTTTTCCCTTGTTACCACTTCATTTTTATTTTCAATTAATAATTTTAAAAGCATGGCTTCTTTTTTAGTAAGTGCCACTACTTCGCCCAATTTGGTTGTACATTGAAGTGATTTAAAATTGATCAGGTTTTTTCCAAAATTAAATTCTTCGGTGATCGGTTCTTTTGCCGATATTTTCTGGCTTTTATTTATTAGCAAACTTACTCTCAACAATAATTCTTCAAGATTAAAAGGCTTTGTAAGGTAATCATCGGCACCTTTTTTTAATCCAAGTACACGATCCGCGCTTTGATTTTTGGCGCTTAACATTAAAATAGGTATTTCATTATTGGTCAAACGAATATTTTCACAAACTGCAATTCCGTCTATTTCCGGAAGCATCACATCCAGTATGATCAAATCAAAATATTCATTGTGCAATGCCTTCAGAGCTTCGGCTCCATCGTAGGCGGAAGTAACATCATAGCCTTCCATTTCAAAATTTAACCTCAATGTATCCTGCAAGTTTTCTTCATCTTCTACCAATAAGATTGAAAGTTTTTTCGGTGGCATAAAATGATTTTTTAAATAATTAATTATTCGGCGTTTTGAATTGAATTTCAAAAATACATCCACGCACAATGTTATTTGTCACACTGATGTCGCCATGATGCTGTTTTACGATTTCTTTTGAAAGGTAAAGACCTAATCCGGTTCCCTTTGTTTGCATTTGTGCACCTCGAAAGTATTTGTCAAAAATCTTGTCTTTTTCTTTTTCACTCACACCGTTTCCATGGTCAATTACCTGGAGTCTGATTTTTTTATTTTCCAGAAATGTTTTTATTAAAACTATATCCTCTTTTCCTGAATATTTTATGGCATTATCTAAAAGGTTATTTATCGCGAGTTGCAACAAAAGTTTATCTCCGGTAATTATAATTTCTTCTGGAGTATCTGCCTCAATTTTTCTTCCAGGAAACCTCAATATGAAATCTTCGGCGCAATCACTGGCGAGGGTCGC